>NZ_JBLBUE010000010.1:0-68110 GCF_047290655.1 Alteromonas sp. AMM-1
ATTGGTGTACAATGCGTAAAATTAGCCGCATTTAAGGCATCAATCACTTTGCCATTGATAGGCAAATCGGAAAAATGAGTTTCGGTTAAATGAGTTGTTTGCATAGCTTATAGCTTATCAGTGCTTGCATTAAAAAACAGTTTCTATATAACACTTATGGTAGAGCTGAACAAATCAGCGACAGACCAATAACGGAGAAAAGAATGAGCGACAAAATTATCCAGTTGACTGACGATAAGTTCGAAGCAGATGTTATCAATGCATCAGGTCCTGTGCTGGTTGACTTCTGGGCCGAGTGGTGTGGCCCTTGTAAAATGATTGCACCAATTCTTGAAGAAATTGCAACCGATTTTGAAGGCAAGTTAACAGTTGGCAAGCTGAATGTCGATGAAAATAATGAAACTCCACCTAAATACGGCATCCGTGGTATTCCTACCCTGTTGTTGTTTAAAGGCGGTAACGTTGCAGCCACCAAAGTAGGCGCTTTGTCTAAAGCCCAGCTAACGGAATTCCTGAACGCTAATCTGTAAGCGTTTTACTAACATGTAAAAGCCGCCGCAAGGCGGTTTTTTTATGTCTGTTTGATCTCAATTAAATAACAGGCTTGCCGAATCCGCTAAGCTGTCGCGCTTTATTGAATAACCACACTGCGACACATTTATGCGAACTCCTGAACTGCTCTCGCCAGCAGGCTCCATGAAAAACCTGGAATATGCGCTGGCCTACGGTGCTGATGCGGTCTATGCCGGTCAGCCCCGATACTCACTGCGGGTAAGAAACAACGAATTTACCTTAGAAAAGCTGGCCGAAGCGCGTGCCTACACCTGGGAAATGGGGAAGCGGCTTTATGTGGTAAACAACATTGCGCCGCACAACAGTAAGTTAACAACCTTTTTGAGTGATTTAGGACCGGTAGCCGCATTGAAACCCGATGCCATGATCATGTCTGATCCGGGCATTATTATGCTTACCCGGGAACACTTTCCTGATTTACCTATTCACCTGTCGGTACAGGCGAATGCCGTAAACTGGGCTGCGGTGAAGTTTTGGCAGCAGCAGGGGATTAAGCGGGTGATCTTGTCGCGCGAACTCGGCCTCAACGAAATTGAAGAAATTCGCCAGCGCTGTCCGGATATTGAACTGGAAGTCTTTGTTCATGGTGCACTGTGTATGGCCTACTCCGGGCGCTGTTTGTTGTCGGGTTACATTAATAAGCGCGACCCTAATCAGGGGGCATGTACCAACGCGTGTCGCTGGCAATATGATGTAAAACCTGCCACCACTAACGATGTTGGGCAGTTTATACCAAGCGGTGAGCCGATCGCACCAACACTGGGTAAAGGTCAGCCCGTGAATCAACCGTTTTTAATTACCGAACCACAGCGACCTGATGAACCCATGGCAGCTTTTGAGGACGAACATGGCACATACATTATGAATTCTCGCGATTTGCGCGCGGTGCAGCATGTTCATCGATTAACCGAAATTGGTGTCGATTCGTTAAAAATAGAGGGGCGCACGAAATCGTTTTATTACTGCGCGCGGACTGCACAGGTTTATCGCAAAGCCATCGATGCTGCGGTTGCAGGTGAACCCTTTGATCCACATTGGTATACGGAGCTGGAGCATCTGGCAAACAGAGGATATACCGACGGATTTTTACAGCGGCACAATCATCAGGATTATCAACAATACGAGCGCGGCAGTTCGGTGAGTGCCTCAAGACAGTTGGTTGGCGAAGTAACCGGTGAAGATGAAAACTGGTGGTATATTGATGTTAAGAATCATTTTACTGTCTCCGATCTGATTGAAATTATGACGCCGACAGGGAATAAGATTGTGCAATTGGCCGCTTTGCAATCGGCTATCGGGGAGTCTGTGCTTGTGGCACCGGGCAGTGGCTATCAGGTGCGTATTCCAAGGCCCGCTGATCTTTCCGCTACGCATGCTGTAATGTTGCGCTGCACGGGCTAGTCTTTGGCGTTGTTAAGCAGGCTGAAGCCATTGATACGTCGCTGTAATCGGCGTATTGATGGTAACCGCAAAGTTTTTTTAACATTTAATCCTGAAAGGCTGGACGAGTGAAAATTATGGTGCTAACGTTACAACACTAGGAAATCCTTCAGAGTTCCTGGCATCCTTACAAGCCTTACCCGGCTGGCCCATACCCGGGCAACGAACCCTTTTCAATACAATTTAACGAATTTCCCAACAAGACGTTCAATATACACAAAGACCCACCAGTATGAATCTAACTGAACTAAAGAATAAGCCAATTAACGAATTGGTCGCCCTATCCGAAGAAATGAGCCTGGAAAACATGGCTCGCGCGAGAAAACAAGACATCATTTTCTCTATCCTTAAAGCGCATGCGAAAAGCGGTGAAGACATTTTCGGTGATGGTGTGCTCGAAATTCTTCAGGATGGCTTCGGATTTTTACGTTCAGGCGATTCATCTTATTTGGCCGGCCCTGACGATATCTACGTTTCTCCAAGCCAGATCCGCCGTTTTAATCTGCGCACTGGTGATACGATTTCAGGTAAAATCCGACCGCCGAAAGACAGTGAACGTTATTTTGCCCTGTTGAAAATCCGCGAAGTTAACTTCGACAAACCAGAAAATTCCCGCAACAAAATCCTGTTTGAAAACTTAACACCACTGCACGCAAATAGCCGTTTGCGCATGGAGCGTGGCAATGGTTCATCAGAGGATATTACTGCCCGTGTTCTGGATTTGGCATCGCCAATAGGTAAAGGTCAGCGCGGTCTGATTGTTGCTCCGCCAAAAGCGGGTAAAACCTTATTATTACAGAACATTGCTCAGTCGATTGCTGCTAATCACCCCGATTGTGAACTGATGGTATTGCTCATCGACGAGCGTCCGGAAGAAGTGACCGAAATGCAGCGTCTTGTGCGTGGTGAAGTAATTGCGTCTACTTTTGACGAACCAGCTAGCCGTCACGTTCAGGTAGCGGAAATGGTTATCGAAAAAGCAAAGCGTTTGGTTGAACATAAAAAAGACGTAGTTATTCTGCTGGACTCAATTACCCGTCTTGCCCGTGCATACAACACAGTCATTCCGTCATCTGGTAAGGTACTTACCGGTGGTGTGGATGCCAACGCATTGCACAAGCCTAAGCGTTTCTTTGGCGCTGCGCGTAACGTTGAGGAAGGCGGCAGCTTAACCATTATTGCTACCGCACTGATCGACACTGGCTCTAAGATGGACGAAGTAATTTACGAAGAGTTTAAGGGTACCGGTAACATGGAACTGCACTTAAATCGTAAGATTGCTGAAAGACGCGTATTCCCGGCAATCGACTTTAACCGTTCAGGAACTCGTCGTGAGGAATTACTGACTGGCCAGGATGAACTGCAAAAAATGTGGATCCTGCGCAAAATCGTGCATGAAATGTCAGAAATTGACGCGATGGAGTTTTTGATCAGCAAGCTGGCCATGACCAAGACAAACGATGAGTTCTTTGATGCAATGAAGCGTCAGAAGAGCTGATTGTAATCAGTTAATTAAGTTAACAAATAAAAAAGCCGCTGAAATTTCAGCGGTTTTTTTTTCTGTAATACGTTGGCCCTTAATGTATAGTTATTATCAATCTGTTTTTAATATTCGGAAATTCTATGCGAAAGTTTTCCCTGTTCTTCGCCCCTTTGGTTTTCTCTGCGGTAGCAGCTGCACAATCTGGTGATGTTGATCGTTTAGCTAACGAAGTGGAAGGTGATGTGATTGCCTGGCGCCACCATTTACACCAGTATCCTGAGCTGTCTAACCGGGAATTCAATACGGCGGAATACGTTGCAAAATTTTTGCGTTCACTCGACCTTGAAGTGACAACAGGTGTAGCAAAAACCGGCGTGGTTGCTGTACTCGACAGCGGCAAGCCTGGCCCTGTAGTGGCTTTGCGCGCCGATATGGATGGATTACCGGTTCCAGAACAAAACGACCTGGCCTGGCGCTCTACTCAGCGCGGAGAGTTTAAAGGGCAGGACGTGCCAGTAATGCACGCTTGCGGCCACGATACGCATATGGCAATGCTGATGGGCACTGCCAGTGTGTTAACGGCCATGAAAGACCTGTTGAAAGGCAAGGTGAAATTTATATTTCAGCCGGCAGAAGAAGGCGCTCCTCCAGGAGAAAAGGGCGGTGCCGAAATCATGGTTAAAGAAGGCGTGCTGAAAAATCCGGATGTTGATGTAATATTTGGCCTGCATATTAGTGCGAATGCCAACATTGGCACGGTGAGCTACAATGCCGGTGGCACAATGGCAGCAGTCGACCCGTTCAAAATTGTAATCCACGGCAAGCAGGCGCACGGTGCGTATCCCTGGAAGAGTGTTGACCCTATTACTACCGCAGCACAAATGATCATGTCGTTACAAACCATCGTGAGCCGTGAGCTTAAACTTATCGATGACGCGGCTGTGGTAACGATTGGCTCAATTCACGGCGGTAACCGCTCTAATATCATTCCCAATGAAGTAGAAATGGTGGGTACAATTCGCACCCTCAATCACGCCGCCAGGGAGCATGTCTATGAGGCAATGGCCAGAAAAGTAAAAGGCATCGCCGATAGTATGGGGGCAACAGCGGAATTAACGTTACCATTAGACTATAATTACCCTATTACGTTTAATGACCCCGCACTGACTGCTCAAATGTTACCTACGGTTGAACGCACAGCTGGTAAGGAAAATACCATTCTGGCTAAACCTGTAACCGGTGCGGAAGACTTTTCATTTTATCAGGAGCAGGTTCCGGGACTCTTTATGTGGCTGGGAGGAAAGCCTCTTGACGTACCAGTAGAAGAGTCTCCGGCGCATCATACACCAGAGTTTTACGTGGACGATGCTGGCATGAAGCTTGGCGTTCGGGTGTTATCCAATCTAACTCTCGATTACATGGCACAGCACGGCGGATAATACTCTCTGCTATCAAGAGCGGTTATGGGGAATCACTTGCTTAGAGCATTCGCGCTAATTGTAATTGGCGCGTTTGTCAATCTTCTGCCTGAGCCTATCGAAAGTCAGGGTGTCATCTTTTTTGGTGGCGGCTTTGCGGTTACGGTAGCGTTGCTGTATTCGATACGGTTAACCGTGGTCGCTATGGTGGCCGTGTATGGGGTCTTATTACTAAAAGGCTACGATTGGCCTTTGGTGCTATTTCTGGCCGGCCAGCCGCTTTTAATTAACCTGTTGTACGACCGCACCGACACACTCAATCCACTAAAAGTAGGTATTGGCTGGTGGAGCGCTTTCACCGTCCCCATCTTTGCCGTCATTGTTGCCGTTCATTACAGCGGTAGTCCTGACACTGCTTTAACCGCGTATATCGTAACCTGGTTAAGTGGTGCGTTTTCCTGTCTGTTTGGACACTTGTTATTTCTTACCATGGTCCGGCGGCTCGATATTGGCTATAAGCTGAAGTTTAACGTGGAAGTACTGTTCCGCTACATGTTCTCGGCTTTGTTTTTCTTCATTATTTTGTCAATGACCTACGTGTACCTGGGCCAGCTGCAGCGTCAGCAAGCCAACCAGGTAAGCAACTACATGGGCCATCGTTCGCAGGTGATGGCAGAAGAGCTGTCGTCGTTTCTGCACTATCACGCCACAGCAATAACCAGCGCAGCTCAATCCATTCATCTAGCGTCACAAAATGGCGCCAACCTGACGAGGGTGGCACCGGACACACTGGCCAATATGGCCCGCAACTACCCAGAGTTTCTGACGTTTTTGATCGCCGACACAAACGGCAAAATTACCCATTCTTATCCTACCAATTTGTTATTCAGAGCGAGGCAGCTTGGCAGGGCAGACATCTCACAGCGGGAATACTTCATCAAGGCTATTGAAACTAACAACACCTTTGTGTCCAGTGCCATTCAGGGGCGAGGTTTCGGTGATGATCCCATTGTGGCAATTTCAAGCCCGCTTCGCGATGCCTCAGGTAATGTGATTGGTATTATAGAAGGTTCATTGAATCTCAGTAGTTTTATGGAGTACGACAGTCGTAACCTGGCCTTGTTCTGGGCGGTCTATCAGGACAATACCGGTACGGTGGTATACGCTTCTCCGGAGCTGCAAATTAACCCACTGGAAACCCCTGACATGCAGTTCTGTTCAGACAAAAAATGCCAGGGCAGAAAGCATTTTATGGGGCGGGAGTGGTTTGTGGCTCAAGCGTTTGAGCCTGAACATGGCTGGACTGTTTCAATTTTGTATGAACACAGTAGCTTTGTGGCATTGAGTACCAGTTATTTACGGTGGGCGCTGATATTACTGTGCGTGTTGACCTTTTTAGGGATTTATTTAGGCGGCAAAGTGGCGAGAATTTTTGCTGATCCTATCAGAGAGTTGATGCTGACTTTCGCGGGATACACACCGGAAAGAAAAGTTCACCATCAGGTATTTTCTAACGAAACTCTCCAACTCACCGAGATTGCTGGTCTGGGTAACGAATTCAGGGATCTGGGCGAACGTTTGGTCAGTGTGTTTAGTGATTTAAATACCGCCAGAAAACGCCAGAATGTGTTAAATCAGGAATTGGAAGAACTCAATCGCACCTTAACCGAACGGGTAGAGGAAAAAACTGCGTCGTTAGTGAATGCGCTTAACCAGGCAGAAGCTGCCAGTGTGGCAAAATCACAGTTTCTGGCAAATATGTCTCATGAAATCCGTACACCCATGAATGGCATTCTTGGTACCTGTGAGAACCTGCTGGAAAAATCGCATGATCCTAAAACTACCAGCCGAATTCAGGTAATTATGCAATCAGCCACCAATCTACTGCTTATATTGGACAGTATTCTCGACTGGTCAAAAATTGAAGCGGGCAAAATGAAGCTGACACTGCATCCCATGGCACCGCGTAAAGTTATTAATGCCTGTGTTGAAATACATCGCCAGGCTGCCACACGCAAACAGATTAGGCTGGATGTTAAATGGGCCGAAAGCGTACCTGAAATGGTGAAAGGCGATGCAGTAAAAATAAGTCAGATCCTGAATAACCTGTTGAGCAATGCGGTGAAGTTCACCGCTATTGGTGGCGTTACTATGTACGTTGATTATGCCAACGGAAGCTTGAATATAGCGATCAAAGACACCGGTATAGGCATAGATAAATCTGAGCAATTCAAGGTGTTTGAACAGTTTGTGCAGGCTGACGCGACTACATCGCGTCAGTTCAGCGGTACAGGACTGGGACTGGCGATCACCAGTAAGCTGGTTGAGCTAATGTCTGGCACTATTACACTTGATAGCGAGTTAGGTATGGGCACAGTATTTACCGTGTCGTTGCCTATGGTAATTACGGATCACGTGGAGCCAGCTTTTGATGAAACACGTCTATCTCTGCCTTCGGGACTGAAAATCCTGATTGTCGAAGACAACGACATCAATGCGGAAATCCTGATTGATATGCTCAAGGATGGAAATGCCAAATGCATAAGAGCCAAAAATGGCCGGGAAGCGCTGGAGGTGATTACCCGGGTTAACTTTGATTTGGTTTTAATGGATTGCCAAATGCCCATTATGGACGGATTTACGGCCACCAGGGAAATTCGTGGTATGGAAGATGCCAAAGCTTCCACGCCCATAGTTGCGCTTACGGCAAATGCTTTTGAAGACGACAGAAAAGCCTGTTTAGCCGCGGGTATGAATGATTATCTGGCTAAGCCGGTGCGCCGTGGCGACTTATTCCGGCTCATTATTCAGTATGCAAGCGGTAAGTAACTCTCAACTGTATAAGGATTGGTATAAAAACCCCGCTTATTTTTTCTCAATCAGCGATTGACGGAACGCCTGCGCAGATAAGCTAATAGGACGGCGCTTGTTGGTAACCACCTGCCAGTTACTGTGCAAAGGAAAATCGCGCACTTTCAGAATTTTTACATTGTCGGTAGACGCCTGCGCCAGCGTGTGCCGCGACAATATCGCTAATCCCAACCCCGCAGAAACGGCCAGGCGTATAGCTTCATTGCTTTCAATGATCATCTTATTATTCAGTGTAATACGTTTTAAGTCGCAATATTCATCCAGTGTTCTGCGCGTGCCACTGCCTTGTTCACGCAACAGAAACTTCTGATTTACCAACTCACTCAGCGAACAATTATCCGGGCCGTCATAATCGGATGGCGCAATGATCACCAATGGATTTGACATAAAGGGTACACATTCCAGTTCTTCATCTTCTGGTGGGTACGTAAAAATGTACAGATCGTCTCGATTATGTGAGAGGCGTTCAATAATCTGCGCCCGGTTACCCACGGTGAATCGCACGTCAATATTGGGATGCTGCTTACAAAACGGGCTAAGAAATGGGGGAATAATGTACTTGGCAGTCGTTACCACAGCGAGTTTCAGTGAACCCACTTCCACACCGCGCAATGCACTGATTTGACTGTTGAGCTTTTCCTGAGATGTCAGCACTTCCTGAGCACAGCGATACACAGCTTCACCGGCTTCAGTCAGCTGAATTTTACCCTGGTAGTGCTCAACCAGCGGCAGGCCAACAATACTGGTTAATTTCTTTAATTGCAGCGAAACCGTCGGTTGGGAAAGCGACAGTGCATTAGACGCTGCAGTCACTGATCCGCTGTCTACAACCTGTTGAAAGACTTCTAATAAACGGAATGTCAGGGAATTCATGAACGGCTCTCTCTGAAAATATTGAAATAAAAATAGATCAAAAATGCATTTATTTCTATCTATATTTTGAGGTGTAACAATATTTTCGGCAATGCCATTGGGTTGAATAGAATAATTGGCAGGTCAGATTGCCACTTTTACGCTTGAATGAATTTTGCATAAATATAGATATTGGATTGGGCGGGCTATGGGCAAATGTACCAAAATAGGCTAATATCGGCCGCTTTTCGAACGCTGTGTATTATTCCAGCACCTGTTGATTACAGCTAGCCAGTGAGGACAGCATCATGGCAAAAGTCGCGATCGTTATGGGGTCTACATCAGATTGGCCTACCATGCAGAATGCCGCGTTAATGTTAAAGCAATTTGGCGTTGAGTTTGAAGCTCAGGTAGTGTCAGCACACCGAACGCCAAATTTACTGGTGGAATTTGCCGAAACGGCTGAAGATAAAGGCTTCTGCGCTATTATTGCAGGCGCTGGTGGCGCCGCGCACCTACCTGGTATGATTGCTGCCCACACCCATTTACCTGTATTTGGTTGTCCTGTTCAGTCTAAAGCTCTCAATGGTATGGATTCGTTGCTGTCTATAGTGCAAATGCCAAAAGGCGTTGCGGTAGGTACGTTAGCTATTGGTGAAGCGGGCGCGGCCAATGCCGGTTTACTGGCAGCGCAGGTTGTTGCCTTGCAAGACCCACAAGTACGGGAAGCCGTGATTGCGTTCAGAAAGTCGCAAACCGACACCGTATTAGCAAGTGGTAAGCTGGAGTTATAATTATGCAAGTGCTGGTATACGGTGCCGGACAGCTGGCACAGATGATGTATCTGGATGGCGCAGCGTTAGGGATTGATGTACAGGCTGTCGATGTAAGCAATAACTCAGTCGTTCACCCCGTAAGCAAGCAACCACTGGATTGCACGTTAGCGCAAGCTATTGAACGCGCCGATGTGCTTACCGTTGAGTTTGAGCATGTGCCGGAAGGCTTGCTTGAAACTGCTGAGCAATCCGGCAAATTGTATCCGAACAAAGAAGCGATCCTGGTAGGGGCTGACCGCGTGCGCGAAAAAGCGCTACTGGAACGTTTGAATATTCCCAACTGTGCGCACCGCATCGTAACGGACCTTGCGCAACTGGATGCTTGCGTTGATGCGTTGGGCGAGCGCCTGATCATTAAAGCCAGCCGTGATGGCTACGATGGGTATGGCCAGTGGCGTTTGTCGCAAAAGTCAGATTTACCTGCACTAAAGGCACAACTTGAAGGGTTGGATTTGGTGCGCGTACCGCTGGTGGTTGAACAAATGTTGCAGTTCGACCGCGAAGTGTCGTTGATTGGCGCGCGCAATGTAAGCGGGGAAATCAAGGTCTATCCGCTGGCGGAAAACCTGCATTACCAGGGGCAGTTGCATGTGTCAGTAGCGCCCGCTACGAACAGCAATGATGCGCTAACAGCCAAAGCGTTGGAGATTTTCAGCAAGCTGGTAGAAGGCATGGATTATGTGGGTGTACTCGCTGTGGAATTGTTCCAATGTGGCGAGACACTGCTGGTGAACGAGCTAGCCCCACGTGTACACAACTCTGGTCACTGGACTCAGGCCGGTGCAGATACCAGTCAGTTCGAAAATCATCTGCGTGCGGTGCTGGATTTACCCCTCGGCGATACGGCCAATATTGGTGGGAACGCCGCGGTAAGTGCAATGATCAATATCATTGGTTGCGATAACCATGACCTGACGTTACTCAGCTTGCCTGGGGTACATTTTAACTGGTACGGCAAAACGGTGCGCAACAAGCGTAAAATGGGCCACATCAACGTCACTGCGGGCAGTTATCAGGCACTTGGCGCTAAACTGGAACAGCTTTGGGGGTATTTGTCAGCAGACCATTTCCCTGAATTAATAAAAGAAGCGTCACGTTTGCAAAAGTAAGCTTGACATTCGCGCGTCGCAGCATACAATGCGGCGCGCTTACCCAACCGGGCAAGTGCAATAATTAATGGGCCGACTTAGCTCAGTTGGTAGAGCAACTGACTTGTAATCAGTAGGTCGCCAGTTCGATTCCGGCAGTCGGCACCATTTCCCTCTTAAAGCAATTCGTTTTTTTCAATCAGGCGAATCGCTTATCCAGATCAATAATTCATGTTTTCTCGCTTGTTTTAACAGGCTTTTATCGTCTACATTGTTAACAGGTAAACGACACAAAAGAAAACAAAATACATGCCTCATTTGTCTGTAGTAAAGCGCGCTGTTGCGCTCAGTGTTTGCGTATTGGGCTTAGTTTACGCGGGTGCAATTACCGCTATGCAAGGTGTAATGGTACACAATGCTAATGCCCGTGCTACCTTCGCCATGGCTACTACTGGTGCCGTGTATTTTACCGTAATGAACCACAGTGAGCACGCCGTTACGTTAACCGGAGTAAGCGTAGACAGCGCTGTTGCCGCAGAAGCACAACTGCATACCACCGTTATGGAAGGCGACATGATGAAGATGCGCCAAATGACTGATGGTATCGATATTGCGCCGGGAGACATGGTTGAATTCAAGTCGGGCAGCTACCATGTAATGTTACTGGGGTTAACTAAACCACTAAACGAAGGGGCGACGTTCGATATAACGCTGAACTTCGCCAATCAACCGCCCATTATCACCACCGTAACCGTAGGTAAGGGTGGCCGTGAGCAGTCGCATCACCACCATGAGTGATGGGCAAGAGGAGTCATCCCATTACGCGATTTCCCTCTATAAATAACACAACCGATCAAAGCTAAGGAGTGAATGATGAGCAAGATTGACATTGGTATATCAGAAACCGATCGCGAAGCCATTGCCGGGGGCCTGAAAAAAGTGCTGGCCGATTCGTACACCCTGTATTTGCAAACACACAATTTTCACTGGAACGTGACCGGGCCTCAGTTCCGTGAACTGCATCTGATGTTCGAAGAACACTACAACGAACTGGCGCTGGCAGTGGATGATATTGCCGAGCGTATTCGTACATTGGGTTTTACTGCGCCTGGTACTTACCGCGCATTTGCTGAATTAAGTAGTATCGAAGAAGTGGACGGCGTGCCGGAAGCGTCTGAGATGGTTCGGCTATTAACTCACGGCCACGAACAGGTTGTGAAAACCTGCCGCAGTGTGCTGCGTGTTGCCCAGGATGCCGATGACGAATCCACTTCGGCACTGGTCTCAGATCGTATGCGAGTCCACGAAAAAACCGCCTGGATGCTGCGCGCTATGGTACAGTAAATTCAACGTTAAAAACGAGAATAACAATGATGAAGCAGCCTATAAAACGGGTTGCCAAACTAACAGCACTGGCTTTCGCCGGTGCTGTTGCGTTTAGCAGCCAAGCGACAGAAGACGTCACCGTTACCGAACTGGCCACAGGACTTAACCACCCTTGGGGTATGACATTCCTGCCTACTGGCGAAGTACTTATTACCGAACGCAGCGGGCAGATGCGCGCATTTAATTTTGCTTCCGGGTTGAGCAGCCCATTGAAAGGCGTGCCTCAGGTTGCTGCCAACAATCAGGGCGGCCTGCTGGATGTGATTGCAGATCCTGATTTCGCCAATAACCAAACCATTTATTTCTGTTACTCGCGTCCCACAGAAGGCGGTAGCAGTTCGTCTGTTGCCAGCGCTACTTATGCGGCCGGTGAACTCAAGAATGTTAAGGATATCTTTATCGCCGACTCGGTGGTCGACAATGGTTTTCACTTTGGTTGTCGGTTGGCGTTTGACGCTGAAAACGATCTTTATATAGCACTGGGCGATCGCTACAAGTACATGAAAGAAGCACAAAACACCGATAACCATTTTGGCAAGATAGTGCGAATCGGCAAAGACGGTAGCGTGCCTTCAGACAATCCGTTTGCAGAGGGTAAGGCGCCCGAAGTGTTCAGTTATGGCCACCGCAACGTGCAGGGCCTGACCGTTCATCCTGAAACCGGCGAAGTATGGGCCATGGAGCATGGACCCAAAGGCGGCGACGAGATTAACCTGATCAAAGCGGGCAATAACTATGGCTGGCCGGTGATCACTTATGGTATCGACTACAACGGCGATATTATCTCTGATAAAACCCATCAGGACGGCATGGAACAGCCAGTGCTGTACTGGAATCCTTCAATAGCCCCCAGCGGTATGACGTTTTATAACGGGGATGTATTTAAAGCCTGGCAGGGTGATTTACTGGTTGGCGCACTGAAATTCCGCCATCTGCGCCGGATCAGTTTTAACGACAAAGGTGAGCCGGTATCACAAACTGAATACCTTAAAGATCGCAACGAACGTATTCGCGACGTCGAAGTAGGTCCGAATGGCTTTATCTACCTGTTAACCGACGAAGACAACGGTAAATTACTGCAAGTTACGCCAAAGATGTAATCAATATCCGGTATGAAGTGCGCTACCCAAGCAGGTAGCGCGCTCAACTTGCTTATTTGGCCTCAGATGGAGACGTATCGTCACTACTGGTTTTATAGCGTTCAAACCAGGCCAGAATATTTCCCACCTTTTGAATCAGCCGTGATGGCTTGGATGCAATGCCATGCGAGGCGCCCGGTAAACGCAACATCGCTGCATCAACACCTTTTAATTTTAATGCCTGATAAAACTGCTCGGATTCACTGATCGGCGTGCGGTAATCTGACTCGCCGGTAAGCAGCAGTGTGGGTGTGGTAACGTTACCTACCAACGACAGCGGCGAATGTTTCCACAAGTGTTCTGGTATCTCCCAAGGCATCCCTGGCATCCAGTACTGACTAAAATAGGGGTAGGCGTCGGCTGTTAGGGCAAAGCTCATCCAGTTAATTACCGGCTTAGCAACAACCGCGGCAGCAAAGCGATCGGTTTTGCCAATCGACCATGCCGTGAGTACGCCACCACCCGAACCACCGGTAATAAACAGATTTTTCGTATCTACATTACCCTTGGCTATCACGCCATCTACCACGTCCATCAAGTCGTTGTAATCCTGAGACGGGTAATTGTGGTGGATAAGATTGGCGAAGTCTTCACCGTACGACGTGCTGCCGCGAGGATTCGACCACACAACAATATAACCTTTGGCCGCCATTAACTGGATTTCAGCACCAAAGTGTGGGCCATAAGCAGTGTGAGGTCCGCCGTGAATTTCCAGAATAAGCGGGTAGGTTTTGGTTGCATCAAAATCCGGCGGTAACAGCATCCAGGCGTCAATGGTTTTGCCGTCTACTGATGACGTTACGGTTAACGCCTGAATATCAGACATAGTGAGATGCCCAAGTACATCTTCATTGAGGTTTGAAATGGATGATGTTTTACCGCGCTTACTACGGAGGAATAAATCCGCTGGGCGGGTGCCAGAAGAATAGGTGTAAGCTATCTCGTCATTTGCCGATACCGCAAATTGCCCCGATGTGTACGGACGTCCCAGGGACTGCCCTGAAAGGGTCACATTCAACGATGTTTCGCTGCCATTGAGTGAAAATTCAGATAATTTTACCTGACCGTGGTCCTGATAGCTGATATACAAGCTATCGCTGTCTGGTGCCCATTCTGCCTGGTCAACCTGACGATCCAGTTGTTCGGTAATGTTACGCATCTTGCCATTAGCCAGCGTCATTACCCAAATGTCGGATTGCTGGTGGCTGAGTTTGCGATCGTTAACATAACGAAACGCCAGATACTTGCCGTCGGGGCTGAGCATGGGCGCTGATTCCGGCCCGGCCAAATCGGTAATTTGAGTGACTTGCGCTGTTTTTACATCGATTTGATAAATGTCGCTGCTCATGACTTCCATGGCGTAGTTGTCACTGGGATTCATGGAGAAATAAATATGGGTACCGGCCTTGTTCCAGCTCAGGTCGCCATTGTTTGGATATGCATCAAACGTGAGCTGACGCGGTGTACCTCCATCTGCAGGGAGAACATATATCTGAGAAAATCCAGAGGGTGCATATCCCGCTCCGTCGAAGCGATAGTTCGTTTTTTCAATATAGCTGCCCGTGGGTGCCCATTCTGCTTTGGCTGGTTTGGCCGGCATACCGGTAAATAACGGTTTTTCGGATACGGGGGTAAACAGGGTGAATGCCAGTTGCTGGCTGTCAGGCGACCACACAATACTACCGGGCGAGTAACTTAAATTGGTTAATTTGGCGTCTTCACCTGTATCAAGGTAGCGAATATACAATTGCTGACTTCCATCGCGGTCTGACAGGTACGCCAGCTTTTTGCCATCTGGCGAAATAACCGGGTTGCGAACGCTTGCGCTTTCAGACAACAGTGGACGATGTGTCCCTTGTTTAATGTCATAACGCCACAGACTAATATGCGTACGGTCGTGCATGATATCGTTGCTGCGGCGCTCGTAGATCACTTGCTTACCGTCGGGAGTGAACAGCGGAGAGGCCGCGTATTCCAATTCAAAGACGTGTGGGTAGTCGAAGTACTTTGCAGGTTCAGTGGCATTTACCAGCCCGCTAACAGATAGCAGTGCAGTAGCCAGCATCATGGGTTTTACAGGTGCTTTCATCTTATTTATTGTCCCGGTTTTCTGTCGTTGTAAGGGAAATATTGCCCGTCC
Source organism: Alteromonas sp. AMM-1 (assembly GCF_047290655.1). NCBI lineage: Bacteria > Pseudomonadati > Pseudomonadota > Gammaproteobacteria > Alteromonadales > Alteromonadaceae > Alteromonas > Alteromonas sp. AMM-1. The sequence goes on from NZ_JBLBUE010000010.1 coordinate 15,227, forward strand.
AAATATCTTTATACATTACCCAGTCGCCCAACAGACTATAAAAAGGGTAACGAAACGTGGCGGGTTTATTGTGCTCAAAAACAAAGTGTCCTACCCAGGCAAAACCGTATCCAGCCAACGGTAAGCACCACAGTAGCATCCAATGCCCGGTAACAGCAGACAAGATCAATAAGATTATTACCAGCGTCGAGCCGATGAAATGCATCAACCTGCATCTCGGATCGCGGTGTTCGTTCAGGTAGTAAGGGTAAAAATCGCTAAAGCGGTTAAAGGGACCTGCGTGTTTTTCTGTCATGACTGCCTCGTTATCAATTGTTGTTTTCAGCGAGTAATTGGCCTGGATACTTGTAATTGCGTTCAGGATGCCCATATTGTTACACAACGCTAATACTGACAAATGAGCATACCGCAGATGATGTCGAACAATATTGTTGACCTGACCGTCGAGAATTTCCAGCAGGTTATTCTGGAAATCTCCAGAGAGAAAGTTGTCCTGATTGATTTTTGGGCCGAATGGTGTGAGCCATGTAAAGATTTGATGCCGGTACTGGAGAAAATTGCCAGAGATTACCCCGATACGCTGCTATTGGCGAAAGTAGACTGTGATCGCCAGCAAGAGGTGGCCGCACAGTTTGGTATTCGCAACCTGCCTACCGTTATGGTAGTGAAAGACGCGCAACCGGTTGATGGATTTGCCGGCGTACAGCCAGAGTCCGAGATTCGCGCTATGTTAGCGAAATATTTGCCAAGCCCGGAAGATGAATACTTGAAAAAGGCGTCTGAATGCCTGGCCGAAGGCGACTATGCGGCTGCCTTTCCATTTGCGAAGCAGGCCTACGACATCAATCCCGGTAATATCGATAGTAAGTTTTTGTACATTGATTGTTTAGTCGAGACAGGTGCGCTGGAGCAGGCAAAAAACCTGCTAGGCGAAATTAAAATGGTCGACCAGGATCATCGCTACCAGTCACTCCAGGCTAAAATAGAACTCGCCGAGCAAGCCGCCGATACCCCGGAAATTCGCGCTTTGTTTGAACAGGTTGAAGCACAACCCGACAACCTGCAGTTAAAAGTGGATTTGGCTGTGGCCCTTTATCGGGTGCAGCGTTCGGCTGAGGCGCTGGAACTACTGCACGGTGTGCTGTTAAAAGACTTTGGTTTTGGTGAAGCAAAGAAAACCATGCTGGATGTGATTAACGCCCTGCCAGATGGCGACGCGCTGAAGTCGACCTATCGCAGAAAACTGTACAGCCTGATGTATTAATTGAACTGCCCTGGGAGGGTCGTCTCTCAGGGCGTATATCCCTCGCCTTGAAGCCACTTTAGTGCTTCCAGATAACTGGTGAAATACCGCCTTTTATATGCTTTCAGGGCCGGATTATTGCTTACCATTTGCGGATTTGTTCGCTCTAATTGCGCGTGTTTTATGTGATTTGTGTCTACCACATACGCCGCCCTGCACAAGCCTTTGCTGATATTACGGGCAATGCCCTCCCGCACTTTAACCTGAGATTCCGGCGTGCTGAGCACCCATCGGCGACAGTCAATGATGGCCGCCCATGGGGTATTGTTGAATGTTTCTGATACTGGCAGCATTTCATCTACCAGCAAATTCGCCATGGCCAAATCCCAGGCGCCGGTAACGTAGACTTCCAGTATATTGTTGGAAACCGTCAGGCTAAACTGACCTAAATTAGGAAATAGCATGGCACATTCAGTTAACAGGTGTACGCTGAGTATAGAGGGAAATACTGTGTTGCAACATAAAAATTTGGAGATAGCCAAAAATGCCTGATTGGTTCTGGCCGGCAATAGCCATGGTAGTGATTTTGGAAGGGCTGGGCCCCCTTTGTTTTCCAAACAGATGGAAAGCCTATATCAAGGAGCTCAGCAGTTTGTCTGTTGCCCAACTGCGGCAAATTGGTGGTGTCACCGTGATTATTGGCGCATTGTGGCTACTCTGGGCAACAACCTGATTCGTTTCGCGATGGTCAGGAATAACCGGTAGCACCCTCGTTATTGGTATTAATTGTAAGATATTCCTTATTAAATCACTCCGTGCTGAATATTTGTGCATAAAACAGATGATCAGGTGTGGGGAATTTTGATAGAATCCACGCCTAATTTTTTACACATACTCGACTCATGGCTAAAAATATTGTAGTCCTCGGTACCCAATGGGGTGACGAGGGTAAAGGTAAGGTAGTAGATCTACTCACTGACCGGGCAAAGTATGTTGTGCGCTATCAGGGCGGACACAACGCTGGTCACACCCTGGTGATCGACGGTCAAAAAACCGTTTTGCACCTGATCCCCTCTGGTATTCTGCGCGACAACGTAACCTGTATTATTGGTAACGGTGTGGTGTTGAGCCCGGAAGCGCTGATGACTGAAGTCGGCATGCTTGAAGCACGCGGCGTACCGGTACGCGAGCGTCTTAAGATCAGCGAAGCCTGCCCGCTTATTCTGCCTTATCACGTGGCACTGGATGTGGCTCGTGAAAAAGCGCGCGGTAACAAAGCCATCGGTACCACAGGCCGCGGTATTGGTCCTGCATATGAAGACAAAGTATCCCGTCGCGGTTTACGCGTTGGCGATCTGTTTAATGCAGAAGACTTCGCCGCTAAGCTGAAAGAAGTATTACACGTACATAACTTCACACTGACTCAGTACTATGGTGCAGAGCCAGTTGATTTCGATAAAACCCTGGCTGATGCGCTGGCAGTTGCCGACATATTGCGCGCCATGGTGGTAGATGTAACTGATGAGCTGGATAAGGCTCAGAAAGCGGGTCTGCCAATTATGTTTGAAGGTGCACAAGGCACGTTACTGGACATCGACCACGGCACGTACCCTTATGTTACGTCTTCAAACACCACCGTAGGTGGCGTAGCAACAGGCGCTGGCTTTGGTCCGCTCAACCTGGATTACGTACTGGGTATTGTAAAAGCCTATACCACTCGCGTGGGTTCAGGCCCGTTCCCAACTGAGCTTGCCTGTGAAGTGGGTGAGCATCTGGGCGTGAAAGGTCACGAATTTGGTGCTACTACTGGTCGTAAACGCCGCACTGGCTGGTTTGATGCGGTAGCAATGAAGCGCGCCGTACAGATTAACTCCATTACTGGTTTTTGCTTAACCAAGCTGGACGTGCTGGATGGTCTGAAAACCCTGCAAATTTGCGTTGGTTATAAAGACAAAGACGGCAACATTAAAGATGTGCCGCCAATGGCTGCCGATGGTTACGAATTGGTTACTCCTGTATATGAAGAAATGCCAGGCTGGAGCGATACCACTTTCGGCGTGACTGAATATGAAAAACTGCCTCAGGCGGCGAAAAACTATATTGCGCGCCTGGAAGCATTAACGGGTGTACCGGTAGACATTATTTCTACAGGCCCGGATCGCAACGAAACAATTGTACTGCGCCACCCTTACGACGCGTAAGCGCTCTGCGTAGTTCAAATCTATAGAGCCCCGATGCCGGGGCTTTTTTTTGTCTGCTGGCCACTTGAATCAGCTGAATAATCTCCAGTGCGGATTGGCGTAAATTAGTGTTAGGATAGGTCGGTCCAGTTAAGGTGGAGTTGACCAGTAATGTCGCAAAATACCCCAATTGTTCAGGCGTTTGAACGTTTACAGCAAACCTTTCAGCTAGGTAAAACGCGCACGTACGCGTGGAGAAAATCACAGTTGGAAGCCCTGCAGCGCCTGCTTACGGAAAATGAGCAAGCGTTTTGCAATGCTTTGGCAGAAGATCTGGGCAAAAGCCAAAGCGAAGCCTTTACAACTGAAATTGGCTTTTTGCTGAGTGACATAAAACACACCAAGAAACACCTCAAGCAATGGATGAAGCCCGTAAGGGTAAGCACGCCCATAGTGGCACAACCGGGGCGCAGTTTTATTCAGCCAGAGCCACTTGGAACCGTATTGATTATTGGTGCCTGGAATTACCCCGTACAACTTAGTCTGGCACCTTATATTGCGGCCCTGGCTGCAGGCAATTGCGCTTTGTTGAAACCTTCTGAATTATCGCCAGCCAGCTCAGCATTAATGGCTTCACTTGTGCCGCGTTATCTGGACGGCGATGCAATTTCAGTGATAGAAGGTGGTAAAGAAGAAGCGGCGGAACTACTGACATTGCCCTTCGACCACATCTTCTACACAGGTGGCGACCGCGTGGGCAAAATTGTAATGCAAGCAGCGGCTAACCATTTAACGCCAGTAACGCTGGAATTGGGTGGCAAAAGTCCGTGCATTATCGATAGTGAAACCGACCTGGCGGTGAGTGCGCGCCGTGTGGTCTGGGGAAAATGGACTAACGCAGGTCAAACTTGCATTGCACCGGACTACCTGTTGGTAGAGCGTTCGGTAACCCGGGAGTTTCTTTTGTTGCTGGAGCAGGAAATCGCCCGCCAGTTCGGCACTCAGCCGCTGACCAGTAAGGATTACGGACGGATTGTAAATCGCACGCATTTCGATCGCCTGCGTGGTTATTTGCAGCAACAAAATGTGGTGATGGGCGGGCAGGTTGACGAATCCTCGCTTCGCATAGCCCCCACTGTTGTGCTTAATCCGGATATCGACAGCCCGGTTATGCAGGAAGAAATATTTGGCCCTGTTATGCCGCTACTGGAAGTCAGCAGTGTGCAGGAAGCCTTTGATTTTGTGAAACGCCGGCCCAAACCTCTGGCGGCCTATTTGTTTAGCCATCGTCAATCGGTACAGCAGCAAATCGTCGGTGAAGTAAGTGCGGGCAGTATATGTATAAACGATGTAATGATGTTTATGGCAAATCCGGAGCTGCCTTTTGGCGGTACTGGTTTTAGTGGCATGGGGCGTTATCACGGTAAATTTGGCTTTGATACGTTTTCTCACCATAAGAGTGTGATGAAACGCAGCTTCTGGTTCGACGTGGCTATTCGCTACGCGCCGTCCAGTGCGCGGAAACGCTATTTATTGAAGAAGTTGCTTTAGCATTACTTCGTCTATTGCCAGCTTCTTTTCATCGGTTTTAGAACGGCTCTAATAAAAGTTAAATGTTCCCTTTTGGGCGTGCTAACTTTCAATTCAATAACCTGAGCGTTTGATTTGAAAATAAGAGACGAAGCGTATTAAAAGCGACAAAACAACACACAGCGCTTTGCGTTTATCACTTTATTTTCTACTATGCTTCCTTTCATCATACATTCGCGGTGTAAACGCGAATGTGCTTTGACAGATTTTCATTATCCGACATAAGGGCAGGGTATGACGCAACCTTTTCATTTAGCCATTCCGGTAGACGATTTAGATAAGGCCCGTGCGTTTTACGGTGACTTGCTGGGCTGCAAGCAGGGCAGAAGTGATACTCACTGGATCGATTGGGACTTGTATGGGCACCAGTTAGTTACGCATTGCGTAAAACGTATGCCAACACCACCGGAATACAATAGCGTAGATGGCCACAATGTGCCCGTGCCGCATTTTGGTGTGGTGCTTGGCATGGCTGACTGGCAACAGCTGGCCGACAGACTTACTGCGGCTGGTGTGTCATTTGTAATTGAGCCATACATCCGTTTTAAAGGGCAGGCGGGCGAGCAAGCTACCTTGTTCTTTATGGATCCTGCGGGTAATGCGCTGGAATTCAAAGCGTTTAAAGATATGAAACAGTTGTTTGCGGTAGATTAAAAAATACGCAAAATGATACTGGCTTTTTTTGCTAACTTATTGTTAGTATGAAACTATTGTATTCGGCGCTGGCCGAAGTACAAGCAGCTAACACAACAGGAACGAGATAAATGGAGTTTATCCAAAAGAAACGCGGCGTTAAGCATACGTTTACCCTGAAGGAAGACCACTTCAATTTTGCTTATGAGGATAAATCAGGCGCAGGTGACATCGATGTAAACTACGCTGATTTTCCGGTGAAGTCGTCGGTAACCATTGAGCAAAACGAATGGTTGCGCAACGTGGGTTTTTTATGGATTGCGCTGGGTGTGGCCCAAATTGGTTGGGCGTTGTTTAATGACCTGAGCCTGTCTGGCAAAGGTTTTTGGCTAATGGTGGGAACGGCGTGTGTATTGTGGGCGCACTTTTCTAAAACCCGCTACTCGGTGTTCCGAACTGATCAGGGTCATGTACTGGTACTCCAGAACAAGCAGCATCAGCAAATAGTCGATACGCTGCATGCACGCAGAAAGGCACAATTGCTTAATTGGTATGGCGAGGTGAATCCTGAAAACGACCTGCAAAACGAAATCAGGAAGTTTCAGTGGTTGGCAGAACAAAAAGTAATAACAAAAGCGGAGTCTGAGCAGAAAATTGCCCAGGCGCAATTGCTGCACAACAGTCAGTACGAGACAAACGACAATACATTAAATTAATGCGACTGCTCACGTTAATCGCAAAAAAATAATAATAAAGGAGCGACATCATGCGTGAAGAATTTATAACTGATGGTCAGCGCAGGCGCTCAGTGTCAAAAGTGTTTTTGGGCTGGTTATTCTGGGGAGTGTGTTATGCTATTGGCTGGCCGGTGTGCAAGGTATTCACCCTTGGATCTTATCCACACTCTCAATCCCGTGAGCGGGCTATATTCCGGCATCAGCGGGCACATACGGGCTTTAGTTGTGCTATGGTGGGCTTGATTGTACTGAGTTTGGTTGTGGCGTATTTTACGGGTTATCTTCCTGCGCTGACGCTGAGATAACAATGCGTCGAGAGGCTGAACCCAAAACGGGTTCAGCGCAAAAAACGGGCATAAATAACAACCTAATGCCCGCTTACTAATCGCTACTTTACCATGCAGAACGCGTTGAGTTTATTGCCGTCCAAATCTCTGAAATAGCCGACATAAAAACCCTTTGTGGCATCGTGTGGCCTAAATCCCGGCGCACCCTCGCAAGTGCCACCTAACGCCAGTGCTTTGTTATAAAAGGCATTAACCTGTTCCGGCGTTTCCAGTGCAATGGCCGTCATGTTGCCATTGCCAGCAACAGCAGCTTGTTTGTTAAAGGGCAGGGTTACGCCAAACGACACTTCACCGGGTGTGCGGGCCCAGGCAATAAAGTAATTGTCCTGCTCCATAAAACGCTCAGCCCCTATTGTGCTTAACAATGCATCGTAATATGCGCCAGACTTAGCCAAATCGGCAGTACCTACCAAAACATAACCAATCATTTTTATCTCCTTAATGAGTGTTGATCTACACAATCTCATCTTATTCGTTGACTACTGACAGTAAGTGTCAGTAGTGTTTTTGTATTGTTAATCGTCCCTGGTAACCGGATAGTCAGTATGCGAAAAGCGGAACGTCTTAATGCCATTGTTCACCATTTAAGAAGAATGCATCACGCAGTAACAGCAGAAACGTTAGCCCAAGCCTTTGAGGTAAGCCCACGTACAATCTATCGCGATATTCAGGATTTAGTGGATTCGGGGATCCCCATTTCCGGCGAAGCGGGTGTGGGTTACATGATAGACAAGCAATATCACCTTCCTCCGATTATGTTTGATGCGGATGAAATTGAAGCCATTGCTCTGGGCATTGGCATGGTGAGTAACTGGACTGACGATGCCTTTGCCCGCAAGGCCAAAAGTGCCTATCAAAAAATTCAGGCAACGTTAACTGCGCCAATGATTCATGAACTCACGCAGATCAGCACGTTTTCGGCGCCAAGCCATTATAAAATTCCCTGGGAGGTTAACTTTACTCAGGTAAGGGAGTGTATCCGGCGCAAGCAATTTGTGTCGTTTCAGTATCGCGACCTCAACGAACAAGTTACCGAACGCACGATACGACCGCTGGCATTGATTTCGTTTAGTCCGGTTTGGCTACTGGCAGGATGGTGTGAATTACGGCAGGATTTCCGCAATTTCAGATTGGATCGGATAGCCGCGTTTACTATTGGACAACAACGTTTTCGCGATGAAAAAGGCAAGTCTCTGGCGGATTATCTAAAGGCCCAGCAGGCCTGTGATGGCAGTCTTTGACTAAGAATAAGCGGGGAACGACAGGTGCCGTTCCCCGCGGTGGATTAATGGGTACTGCGAACCTCTGCCTTGCCACGGCCGTTTTTCTCAGACGCCGCAGACAGCTTGCCGTTTTCGCTTAAAATCAGGTGCAGATCGCCAAAGCGGCTTTCGTCAATGGTATAACCCATTGCTTTAAGGGTTGCCAATGTCTCTGCACTAAATCCATCGTGTACACGAATAGTATCTTTGGGCCACAACTGATGATGGAAGCGCGGGCTGTTCACGGCCTCTTCTGCGCTCATGCCATATAACAGCGTATTGAATACCGAGAGTGTTACTGAGGAGATAATGGTGGTGCCACCGGGGGAGCCGGTAACCAGTTTAACCTTGTCGTTATCCAGCACAATAGTCGGTGTCATCGACGACAACATGCGTTTGAACGGTTCAATCGCGTTGGCATCGCCGCCCATTGCTCCAAAGAAATTGGGGACGCCAGGTTTGGCACTAAAGTCGTCCATTTCGTCGTTCAACAGAAATCCTGCGCCCTCTGCTACCACGCCTGCACCAAAACTCAGGTTAATGGTGGTGGTATTCGATACGGCATTACCCCATTGATCAACAATAGAAAAGTGGGTGGTGTCTTCACTTTCATGCAAACCAGGTTGTATGCCTTCTGTAGCGGAAATAGCGGTCAGGTTAATGTCTTTGGCCCGGCTTTCGATATACGCCGGTGCCATTAACTGGCTCTGTGGCACATTAACAAAATCCGGGTCACCCAGATATTCAGCACGGTCGGCGAATACGCGTTTGCCGGCTTCTGACACCATGTGCAAATAGGGCGCAGAGTTGTGTGCAGGCATTACATTGGTGCTTAATACGCTATCAACCATACCCAGCCATTGTGCTACAGCGATCCCCCCTGAACTAGGCGGTGGCGCCGTAACGATTTTGTAGCCGCGCCAATCAAATGCCAGCGGCGTGCGCCATTTGGCGTGATAATTGGTTAAATCACGGTGGGTCATTAACCCATTGGTTTTCTGCATGTAGGCTACGATGGCATCGGCCGTTTCACCTTTGTAGAAGCCATCCGGTCCCTGGTCGCGAATGCGAGCCAGTGTGGCGGCCAGTTCAGGTTGCGTAAATAACACCTCTGGTTCAGCAGCGGCGCCAAAATAGGTTTCAAAATTGCTCTCGCGGCTATTTTCACCTAATCGCTTAATATAGCGGCTTACACGTCCAGCCAGTTTTGGCGGCACGTTAAATCCATCTTTTGCCAGCGACACGGCAGGCTGAACCAGTCTGGCCCAGGGCAGTTTGCCGTATTTCTGGTGAGCTTCCCACATACCGGCAACCGTGCCAGGAATACCGGACGCTTTGGCACCAAATAAGGAATCAGTGGGATGAACGTTGCCGTCGGCGTCTAAATACATATCGCGAGAGGCAGCTTCCGGCGCCATTTCACGGTAATCCAGAAAATCGGATTGTCCATCGATATAGATGGTCATAAAGCCGCCGCCACCAATGTTACCTGCCTCCGGGTAGGTTACTGCCAGCGCGAACTGGGCTGCGATAGCAGCATCTACGGCATTGCCGCCCTGTTCCAGAACGTCCATGGCTACTTGTGCGCCGAACTTGTCGGGCATGGCTACCGCATAATCAGATGTCGTTTGATTTGCAGGTTGATTCGAGCAGGCAACCAGCCCGAACAAGCCTAATGTGATCAGTAATATTCGCATTGTTATCCCACCATTATAATACTTGCGACGAGGTAAGCGACGAGGGCCAGTCCTCCGCCAACCAGTGCATAGGGTAATTGGGTTCTTACGTGTTCCAGCAAGTCACAGCCGGAGGCGATGGACGATACCGCTGTGGTATCAGAAATTGGCGAGCAATGGTCGCCAAACACCCCGCCACCCAGAATGGCGCCTATCACTAAAGAAGGCGGCAAGCCTAACTGCTGGATTAGCGGCACACCAATTGGGATCAAAATAGCAAAGGTTCCCCAGGATGTACCGGTAGTGAATGACATTATGGCACCAGCAATAAACAACATGGGCACTACCAGTACAGCTGGTAAGTACTCACCAACTAATCCTGCCACGAATACGCCGGTACCCAGAATTTTAAGGCTGCTGCCCAGGGTTAACGACAACAGTACAATCGTAACCAGTGGCAGAATTTCTCCCATACCTTTAAAGCCGGTTTCAACGGCTTCATGATGAGTGAACCGCTTGCCAAAAACCAGCATCAGGTAAGCAACGGCAGTCGCCAGTATGGTGGCGTAAAGTACCGATTTACTGCCGCTGCCCTGGGCAATTTCACCGTTTCCTGTCCACAGCATAAAGCCCACCATGCTCAACACCATGGTAACAATAGGGACTACCATGTAACTGGCTTTAGTTGCCGGAGCGGCCTCGAGTGTTTGCTGGTTACTACTTAACTGCTGTTCTGCTTTTGCCATTGGGCCGTGTACCTTGTCGGCAAATACGGTAAAGGCTGCAAGTACCAGGGCAATGATGGCGTAAAAGTTAAAGGGCACTGAACCCCACAAAATGCTGGCAGAAGACTCAGGTAGGTCGTATGTGTCAAGCATGCCCAGTACAAATGCCCCCCAGCCATTTAACAGAATTAATATACACACAGGTGCACTGGTGCTGTCTATCAGGTAGGCCAGTCGCGCGCGGCTCATGCCGAATTTATCAAACAGCCCCCGCGCGAAAATACCTGCGGTGAGTACGCTCAGGTTTGATTCAATGAATACCACTATGCCGGTGGCCATGGTTAATCCACCCACCTGACGCTTACTACGCGCAACACCGCGCTGGGTAAGCCAGTTAACGGTAGCGGTGACCCCGCCGGAATCGCGAATATAGGCAAGTAGTGCACCTACCAGCACACTGAATAACAAAATCCGTGTGTTGCCCGCACTGGTTGCAACGTCCACCACCCGTTCAATAGAGGTGATGGGAGCAAGAAGCAGCGAGCCGTCATTTGCGGTGAAGAGAATAAGTGCTTCGGCGCACAATACCGCCATCAGCAGCGCCATAATGACTTCTTTCTTCCAGAAAACAATCACGATAGCGACCAGCGGTGGAATAATGGAAACCCATTCCATAATGTTAAGCCCTGTTGTTGTTCTTGTAGTGTGGCATTAATGCCAGGATCAGCGGTTTAGTACCGCTTCGTATACCAGCGATACAATACTGCCATATTTGCCGGTTTCAAAGGTTTTACCGGTAAATTGCAATTCGCCGTCTTCATTTTCTACAATGGGCGAGTGGCGGGCATTGGTCAACAGAATGACGGCCAAATCCAGAGCAGGGTCGATAACTGTCGCTGTGCCGGTCCATCCGGTGTGGCCAAACGCCTGTTCACTGGCGTAAGGGCCAAAATGCCAGCGGTTTACGCCATTAGCCGCTCGCCGCCAGCCTAGTCCGTAACTCCAAAAGCGGTTATCCGGCTTAATAAAAGCATTAAGTACACTGTTTTCAAAAAGCTGCACTGTGCCATATCCGCCACCGTTCAGCAGCAGTTGTGCCATGACGGCCAGATCATCAGCAGTGGAAAACAAACCCGCATGACCCGATACCCCAAGCATTGCATGAAACGCCTTTTCATCGTGCACTTCACCCTGCAGGGTATAGGTGCGGATATTGGGGAAGTCCAATCGTCCACCACGGGTATTGCCCATGAGTTCAGTGGCGGCAAATTCCTCGCTTTGATGCCCTTTAAGCAATGGATTAAAGCGCGTGTGAGTTAGCCCGAGAGGGGCGTAAAGCTGCTCTTCGCAATATTGGTCCAAAGGCATACCGGTAATGCGTTCAACCAATAAACCCAAAAGCATAAAATTGGTATCGCTGTACGCGGTAGTTAGTCCGTTGCCGGTGTCAAAGGGCACCTGGGTTACCAGCAGTTCTGAGGTGCGTTGTTTGTCCTGGGAGTAGAAGGCCGGGCCAAGTGGATTGTCTGGCTTGTGAAACGGGATCTCTGGCGCATAACCGGATTTGTGTGACAGTAAATCACTGACAAGGCGGGCTTCGCGTCCATCACCCTGATATTCCGGCAGATAAAATTGAATGGGTTTGGACACGTCGAGTTGCCTGGTTTCCACCAGCCGCATCAGGGCAAATGTAGTGGCAAACATTTTGGTATTCGACGCCAGATCAAAGCCTGTGTCGGTGCGCATTGGCTGGGGATGCATCAATTCGTGATCGGATTCGTTGTAACGTTTTGCATAACCGTAAGCGGTACGTTTAATAATGGCACCGTCTTTGACTACCAGTAGTACAGCACCTGGAAAACCCTGCTGCACTTCCTGATTAATCAGCGCATCTACTGCTGAGAAGCGCTGATTATTTTGCGCAGTCTGGTCGGTTAGCGTGGGGAAAGGCACTGTTACACGCAATGTAGCGGATTCAGGTTCAACCTGGCTCACCGCAAGGGTGTTTACGCCGTTGCGGGTTCGTCGCGCCAGTGAATACTGATAAGGGGTATCAGGCATAAGAGGTTGGTCTATGTTGATTCGCTCACCATTTACGGTAATGGTAGCTTGCGTAGGTTCAGAGGCTTTGATCATCAATTCGCCGCGGCCCTGATAACCTTTAAAGGAAAATCTGTCGTTTACCAAAGCGCGCTCTGAGGGGGACATATCGGGTACGATGGCGTCGATTTGACCGTGTTTCGGCTCATAACTCAATTGTTCCGAAGGTTGTAGCTCTTTTGCATAACGGGCCAGCAGATTTTCTGCAGTGGCAGGGAAATACTTCTCCAACAATGCAAACAAGGCCGCAGCCGTGCGGCTATCCGGCTCACCCGTAACGTGCCAGGGTAAAAAATGCATTTGAAATGCCGACACCGCGTTCAGTGTACTGCTGTCTTTTATGCCGGTTTCCACCAAACCATAGCCATAGGCACGAAAAGCGGCCTGAATTAGTCCAACTGAAGCCGGGTGCTCATTAAATTGCTTCCAGTAGTGCGCAAGGGTGTCGTTGTCGTACCACGCACCAATCCCTTCCTGATAAAGCTCGTACCAGGGAAATCGCGGGCCTGGATCGTTCTTGCGGTTAAACGCGATGTCTGAATGACCAATGACTGCCGTTGGATGAATATCCGGGTTGCGTGACAGAATATCTTTAGCTAATTCAATTACCACTTCTATTTGTTTGGGATCGTAGTCTGGAAACAAGCACAGGCGATTATTGCCATGTTCTGCCAATGATGGGCCAAGCTGCCCATCCCGTTCGCAGGTCGGTACGTTAACAATTTCAATACCGATAGAATGATCGTTTAAGCCGGTACGACCCTGCCAGTAACTTTGCCCGGCATGCCAGGCCCGTTTGTTTTCATCTACCAGTTGGATGACCCGGGGCTTGCCCACCGGATCGGAAGGATCATTGGATTCGGGCACCAGATAATGCGCGCTAAGTCCGCCTTCCTTTACCAGTGCGTCGACCGATTTCGCGTAATCAATGGCGGTGAAGTGGATCACCAGTGACTTAACCCTTTCGCCGTAGTTGCTGGACGGCATTTGAATAACATTGCGACTACTACAACTGATCATCAGAAGGGTGCAAAGCAGTAAGGTAAACGGGGTGCGTGCTACGCGCTTGATCACGGAGATTCCTTTGCTACTGGTGTTATTCATCATTCAGCTCAAATTAACAATACCCAACCGGAATGTAAATAATAAAATATTCCAATATTGTGTCAGTGATGCTGAAGGCGTTACTTGCTGTTTCAAGCTTCATACTGTCGCTATATTAGTCCTGTTGGGCGTTTTTAGACTTGACCCAATAAATTCTATGTCGAAGCAATAAGGTGGTAAATCAGCGGGTGAATAGACATGTGTTGGAATAATTTATTTTTTGTGGCGGATCAGGTAAGCTGCATGAATAATGAAACAGCAATACGGATTACAGGTATTATGTTGCGAGGGTTGTATGGTTTTTTGGGAGTGCTGGTTATGCTGAGCGTGTCGGCGGGTTGCTCGTTTTCCAGTGAGTCACCATTGTGGCTTGGCCAGAAACTAATGTTGGATTTGCGTTATTATTGCGCAGACGGCACCGATGAAAAGCAATGTAAAACGCCTGTTACCGAACTGCCGCCAGTATTAATTGAGGTCATTAAGCAAGGTAAGATTGGCGGTGTGATCCTGTTTGCGGAAAACCTGCAGGATACCGCGCAAGTGGTTAAGCTTAATTACCAGTTGCAATCGATTGTCAAGGAAGCCGGACTGCCTCCTTTGTTTGTTGCCATTGATCAGGAAGGCGGCAGGGTTGCGAGATTACCCGATGCCGTTGCCACCCGTTTTGTTGGCAACATGGCGATAGGTGCAACCTATCCTGAGCACGGCACCCGGTTTTCGGCTGAGGTGAATGCGGGAATTGCGAAATCTATTCGCTTGTTGGGGTTTAACGTTAACTTTGCCCCCACGGTGGATGTAAACGTGAATGCTGACAATCCAGTGATCAATGTGCGTTCGTATGGTGAATCAGCCGAACTCGTCGCCGAAATGGGGGCTGTAGCCGTGTCAGCACTTCAAAAGAATGGGGTGATGAGTGCCCTCAAGCACTTTCCGGGACATGGTGACACGCATGTGGACAGCCACACTGGCTTGCCGAAAGTAGAACACGATGCGGCAACCATCGAGTCAGTTGACCTATTGCCATTTAACTATGCCATTGAGCAGCCTGATTACCCCGCTATGATCATGACTGCGCATATTCAATATCCTGAACTGGATGACACGACGTTCACCACAAAAGACGGCGAGCAAAAAGTGTTACCCGCCACGTTGTCTCATAATATTTTAACCGGCTTGTTGCGCAACAAAATGGGTTACAGTGGCTTGATCGTAACCGACGCGCTGGACATGGCTGGTATTGCGCAATATGTTGATCACCGCGACGCGGTGGTGAAAACCTTTAACGCCGGTGCCGATATCGCGCTCATGCCATTTGCCATCCGCAATCCGCAGGGTGTAAAGCAGTTTTGGCAATTGTACGAACAGTGGATACAAGCCAGAGCAACCGGCGAATTAAACGCCACCGAGCTGGATGCTTCTCTACAACGTATTTTGGCAGCCAAGCAGACTTATGCGTTGGACGAGTTTATAAAGCAGCCGCTCAGCAAGCGTCTTGCTGATGCCACATCACAGCTTCCTATGCCGGATAATCAGCAATTGGAACGTGAGTTGGCGGAGGCTTCGCTAACCAAGGTATTTGACAAGGGCGTACTGCCGCTCAAAGGTAAGCACTTTGCGCTGGTTATGCCAGACGAAGCGCGCTGCGATGCGCTTTCAACCGCACTTGAACAGCACGGTAAGGGGATTACCACAACGTGCCTGTCGCTTAATCGCATTGCTGCCCAGCCAGATGTCAGACCGTTGTTAGAGGCCGACGCGTTGATTATTGGCGATATTACCCCTCTGCACTCTTTGGTGGAAATGGGCGGAATGGATGATCTGGCTAACTGGAAAGCAAGGCCGGATAAAGCCGCCATAGACAAGTGGGTGAAAGGGCTGGTGGAACAGGCCCGCTCCAGGCAGGTGCCGGTTGTGATGGTTGCGCTTCGCACGCCCTATATGCTCAGTGAATATCGGGAGCTTGCCGATGCGGGTGTAGCAACCTTTGGTTACAACGTTACAGTAAATAGTACAGCAAAGGGCGAGGTGGCAGTAGGTGCAGTGTTTACCGCGCTGGCCGCAGGGCTGTTAGGGCATATTCCAATGCCCGGACAATCGCCGGTAACCATAGAATGACCCAACGGGTACAGGCGCTGGATGCACTTAGAGGGCTGGCGATATTTGCCATGTTGTTGGTAAATAATCCGGGCTCCTGGCAGCATGTATATGCGCCTTTACTGCATGCATCCTGGCACGGATTAACGCCAACAGATCTGGTGTTTCCGGGCTTTATTTTTGTGATGGGTGTGACCATTGCCATTCAGTTTCCCAAGGCTGTGGCGACGTCTTCAGGCCGAGCAGCACTGTGTTTATCTGCACTGCGTCGCAGTGCTGTGCTGGTGCTGTTGGGCTGGCTGTTATACCTGTTCTGGTTTGATTTTTCTGTGCCTCAATACAGTTGGCTGGATTCCCGATTAGCTACATTGCGATACTTTGGTGTGCTGCAACGCCTTGGTTTGGTGTATTTTTTAACCATAGTTGTGTTGTGTGTTGTGGCAGCCAGGGGGATATTATACAGCGCAATAGCGCTACTGATTTTCTATTGGTTAATAATGAGTTTCATGCCTTATCAGACAGCCACTGGTGAGCAATTTCAGGGGTTGTGGCTGCATGGTAATAGCCTGGCTGCTTATGTAGATAATCAGCTGTTTGGCGCGCAACACCTGTACTACGCAAAGGCTAGACCGTTTGCGTTCGATCCGGAAGGCTTGTTATCTACGATGCCGGCTGTCAGTAGTTGTTTGTTAGGCGTCGTTGCAGGCCGTCATGCGCTGGTGGCTAATGGTTGTAGCTCGCGCTTGTTGAATATAGCGCTGGCGGGAATATGTATTGGTGCAGCAATGTCGGCATGGGTCCCTGTGAATAAAGCGTTATGGACACCCACTTTTGTGCTGATCACCAGTGGCATTATGGTGTACCTGCTGTGGGGATTGATGTTACTGGAACGCCGCTTTCAGCTGTTTAAACCAGGGAATCCCTTGCTGGTGGCCGGTACCAATAGTATCGCGCTTTACATGCTTGCTGGCATATTAGCTCGGTTATTGTTGATGGTGCGGATAAATGGTGAATCGCTGAAGCATTGGTTGTATCAGCCCATTACGCAGGTAATAAGCTCACCGGAACTGGCGTCGTTGTGTTTTGCATTGCTGTTTTGCGGAGTGTGTTATTTGCCGCTTCGCTGGATGTACCGGCGCGGTATCTTTTGGCGGGTGTAATACTGATTTCTTTAGTATTGCTCTGGACGGTCTGGTAGGTCCACCTGACCATTGGGTCAAGGGCAGAATAGACAGGGTTGGAAATTCATTGTGAGTAAAAGGATTTAAGGATGATTGCCAGGCGGCTCAGGCATACGTTGTATATCACAGCTATGGTGTTTTGCTGTGTAGTTACAGCACAGAGTGACGAAACCCTGTATCTGGCCATGGCAGAAGACTGGAAGCCTTATGTTTACCTCGATGCCAACGGCAAAGCAGCGGGTGACGATTTTTCTTTGCTTCAACGTACGCTAACCAGTATGCAATACGAACTAATGGCGGTTGACCTCCCGGAACAACGGTTAGGGCGGGATATATTCCGTGGTCATGTAGATGTGACGTTGGGAGCCGTTTCTACCCCCGAGCGACGTGAGCAAAATTATTTTTCTATTCCCTATCGCCTGGAAACTATCGTATTTGCCTACCGTAAGTCGGTGCATCCCGATTGGCAGGATAAGGGGCTTGAACAGATCCTGCAGCAGCAAGAACTCATTGCAGTAAACAATAGCGGTTGGTTCGGCGATTGGTTCAGGTACCATATTCAGGAGACCTATCCGACCCAGTTGATTCATGCTGAAGGCACGCTCCGGCGAATGCAGCTGCTCAAAATGGGCAGGGTGTCGGCAGTGATTGGTGACATCCATGTTTTACAGGATGCGGCCTGGGAGCTGGGGATCACGGATTTACAAATCGGCGCAGCCGTCATCAATCAAACACCGGTGCATTTTATGTTTAGCCGCTTGCGTGTCGATGCTGACTTTATGAAGCGATTTAATCAGGCTTTAAAGCAACAACTGGATGCTAATGTAAAACTTCCGTAAAGGTTTGAATAAACCGCCACTTTCGCTGCCAAACTGGCTCAGGCTTTAAGTGGAGAGCATTATTGTGGACCGTCAACCACCATTAAATTCAAATCAAATTACGCAGCGCAGAAAGGTTATCCGAACCCTGTTGGGCGCCGCCATGGCAACACCGGTATTATCCCTCATTGGGTGCGGTGGAGCGAGTACATCAACTGCGTCAACTTCAGCGTCGGCAGCGACTTCAACTGGCTCCACGGGCAGTAGTGGCGGCACCACGTCGGGAAGCGGTACTACGAGTAGCGGTGTAACTACCACTACCGATTGGCTAAGTGGCGGCACCTCATCCATGACCGAGAATTTTCCGGATGACAGCTTATTTGAGAGTAGCAGTACCTGTTCGGTTGAACTCACTCAGACCTTAACCGAAGGGCCGTGCTACTTCGACAGTGAGTACCGGGACGATATTTCCGAAGGCCAAACCGGCTTGCCCATGATGCTGTGCCTGCAACTGGTAGATGCTAATTGTAATCCGTTGTCGGGCTATGAAATTGAAGTATGGCATTGTGACGTAGACGGTATTTACTCGGGTGATACCAGCGACAGCAGCGATGCAAATGGATTCAGCTCATCCTTTTGTACCGGCAACGACCGCGATGCACTAGCTGCCAAATGGTTCCGTGGAATCAAGGTAACCGACAGTGCAGGGCGGGTGAATTTTTCGTCGTGCTTCCCTGGCTGGTATTCGAGCCGGGTGATCCATATTCATTTCAGGGTGAAAAGCAACAACAACGACGAAGTGGTATCACAGTTTGCGTTTAGTGATGATTTTGTCGATGCGATTTGTACATCTCATACAGACTATTCATCACGAGGCGAGCCAGACACACATTTGTCGGGCGATACGGTGTTCCGCAGCAGTGACGAAGCCTTTTTGTTTGACCTTCAGCAGAATGCCGACGGTTCCCTACTGGCTTACAAACGCATTGTTATTAGTTAATTAACCAGCGGGCTAATCAGCTCTCTACGCTGACTAGCTCGCCATTTAACACCGCAACACAGTGGCCATTGTCGTGTTGCATAATCCAGTAGGCCGCAGTGTCGGGTTGCAACCAGTGGTGTGTTAACGCTTCAGGCACGCAAAGAACGGGTAAGCCCGATTGGTTGTTCAGGTAATGCTGATCACCAATAAAGTACACAATTCCCGCCGACAGTTTGTTCAGATAATCCTGCCTGGTTAAGGTTAACGGGGCAACTAATGCTTCTCCAACCAGAGGCAGCACCTTCATCCCCACTGTGTTGGGGTTATAAAAAGCCTGTTGCACCGATAAATCGCCAATGTGTTTAATGCTGGCTCTGCCGGTCTTACGGCAGATATTCACGCTAATATCGGCATGGAATTGTTCGTTAAAACATGTCAGTGCAAGCTGTTGGAATTTGATATCGACCAGGCCGTCTTCGACGTTGTCGGGAATGCTGTAGTAGTCTGCCAGCGATTTCGCCATAAACTGATTGCTGAGCAGTGCCTCCAGGGCGGTTTGCAATGCAATTACGTTCATTTTTCTGGCCATCTGGCGATTGGGATCGCCCGGATAAGCGCCGGACTCAATTAAAATAGTGCTGGCACCGGTTGCGGCAATGTTATCGCCAAATGAGCGCAGAGAGTAAGTATCATCATAGCGTCCAATGTGGCGGGGTAACCAGTGTTTTATTGCGTCTGCCATACAGGCGATCAACTGCTTTGCACGCAGGCGTGGTGCGTCTACATGTTTATCTACATGGAACGCCGGGGCTAAAAAGGCAATGGTAGCGCTTTCGCCTTGGTTGCCCGCGGTGTAATAAGGGTTCTGGTCGTGCAGGTTAAACGCAATGTCGGGCTTTAGCAGGCTAACCTGCTCCCACAATATCCGGCCTTCCGGCGATTGCAGCGCTTTGGCGTCACGGTTGATATCAATGCCCTGTGCGTTAACTCTGGTGCGTTGTTCAGCGCCGTCTGGATTGAGCATGGGAATAATGTGTAGCGTAACCAGCGACTGCCAGTTTGTGTCCAGTGAGGGCAATGGCTGGGTTAGCAAAATATGCAGCCAGTCCAACACGGCTGCGGTAGCAGTGGGTTCGTCTCCATGCATCTGAGTCCATGCCAGCAACACCAGCGGCCCCTCACCAACGGTCAAACGCGTAACCGGGGTACCTGAACAGGCATGGCCTATTACCTGGTGCCGCACATTGGAGTGTTCCGTAAACTGTGTTATTGGCCCGGTAATGTCACTAAACCGTAAATGGGGTTTATTCAAACAGGCAAAGTGCTGCTCATCCCAGATTGACGCAATGGAATTGGCAGGCAGGTGTGGATGGGCAGTGTGCATAATTTACGGTAACCTATTTGGAATAATTTAAGGACGCCTTGCTCGCTACCCTTTATTTAAAGAGATTTTGATATTCGTAGCAACTAGTTTATATTTGAATAAAAAATTCATGTTGAAGGTTTTGCGTTGTACATTGCGATTGTGACGTTTGAACCTGAGAGTAGGAAATAATCTGCTATGTCTGCCTTTGTAAAAATCAAAGCCATTAAACATTCGTTGTCTTCAAGCGAAGCAAAACTGGCAACCTTTACCCTGGATTCGCCCAATGCGGTGCGAGATTTGTCGTCGCAGGAACTGGCAAATGTGGTAGGTGTGAGTCAGTCCAGTGTTGTGAAGTTTGCACAGAAGCTGGGTTACAAAGGTTATCCTGCGTTTAAGCTGGCGGTTATTGATGCGCTTAATCGCGAAACGCCGAATACCCAGTTACACGGTAAAATTACGCTGAACGACGGCTTTGAACAGATGGCCGATAAACTGCTAAGCAGTAAGATCAGCGTGTTGAACGAAACCCGTAACCTCAATGAAATTGTTGAATTCGAAAAATCTGTAGAGATCATTAAAAATGCCAAACGGATTTTAATTTGCGGAGTAGGCGGCTCAGCGCTGGTCAGCAAGGACTTCTCATTCAAGCTACAAAAGCTGGGGATGGTGGCGATGGCTGAAGCCGATGGTCATATACAGTTAGCCATTGCTGCAACCTACAGTGAGGCTGACGTAGTTATTGCCATTTCTGAGTCTGGCACTACCCGGGAAATTGTGAATGTGGTGCAGCAGGCAAAAGCCAATCACGCAAAAGTGATTTCGATTACCAAATACGGCACAACTCCGGTGTCTGAATTGGCTGATGTGAAACTCTATTCCGTAGCCGAAGAGGCATCAGCTCGGCTTTCATCCATTCTGGCCAGAACGGCGCAGGAACTCATTATTGATATGCTGTTTATTGCGTTAACTCAGGCGTCGCGTCCTGGTCGTAAGCTACTGGAGAAAACCAATGAAGTGGTTTCGCAATTCCGTCAGGGGACGCCGCCGGTAAACGGGGCCGGTTAGTATTTTCGCCTAATAATTTACAGGTCACACCGGTAGTCAGTATTGCTATTCAATGCTGATCACATGGGGCTACATTAAGATCAGGTAACCAAGCAGGCTGGTCACTAACAGTCCAAAAAACGCAGCCGCCACCTGAACCAGCCCATCGCGTTCCAATAAGCCAAGGCCCATTAAAATAATAAACAATGCGGGCGGCAGGTTTGTCAGTGGAATGGGGATCATGGTAGCCATACCAAATACCGTAATGGCGACACCGTTAATGCGATCAACGATGGGCGCTTCACAAAATTGCCAGCGAGGTCGGATATAGTACTCCAGTTTTACAATGCTGGGATGAAAAGTGTTCAGCGCCTTTTGAATTTGTACCGGGTTCAACTGGTAATGCATAACAGAGGCGGGCAGCCAGGCTCTGCGCATGCCCAGAATCATTTGTACGCCCAGAAATACAATCAACAACCCCGAAATAATCGAAATAATCGGCACGATATTAATTATCGCTAGAAATATCAGCAGGATACCGAAGGTACGGTCGCCAAATTGCGTTGCCAGGGTGCCCAGCGACAACGAGTGCTCGGCCCCCTGACTGGCGATAGATAGCAGTATATCCGACGTCCTCGAGCGTTTTGCAGCTGGAACGTCAAAGAGATGGTGTGATTGACGACTCAAAGTAATAGGTACAAATAAAATTGAACCGCAATTATGCGGGCTTTATGGTTGCTAGTCCATGGTTAATCAATATTTACCTGCGGTGTGGTTACCGTTCCGCCAATATGTTGGCCTCAGCCCGTTCTTTGTCGCTAAGTCTTATATAGAGTCTGTCCTGAAACCACTGATACCGGTTGTAGGTGTCATTGTCGTCACTAAGCGCCAATATCAGCTGGTTAAGTTCGGTTAATTCAACCAGGTTGGTTGCTGCATGTGATGGTGATACTGGGCGTGCGGATTGCCATTGGCATTCTCCACTTCCAATCGCATCCGGCTCACCGAAAAGTAAGCCAGATTTAACCCGGAAAATAGTGCTGATTGCACTAAACACAGCACTATACCCAGCCAGATAACGGTATTCATTGATCTACTTTATCAGGTTGATCACGCATTGGTCGTGCTCATTGTCGGGAATTACCCGTAATGGCACTACATCACTCTTGCTGGTTATGATAGCGCTGGTATCTACACGGGTACACATACCGCGCATCGCACCCGTTACACAGAAGCTGCAAATTTGCACATACTGTTCCCCTACAAATGGCAAAGGAAACAGGGCCTGATAAATGCGATCCTGAGCAGAAAACTTCCCTAGTGATTCAGAAAGCTTCTGATCAGAAGCATCTACCATTGTGATATTGGCGCCGCAGCGACCGGCAATCGGCTTGCTCACATAGCCACTGGCGCTGAGGCTGTCGGTGATCTCAAACGTTGATTCAAGCAGATAGGGGCTATCGGGGAACAATTCCCACAACACGGTAAGCATGGCTTTGTTGCTGGGCAATAACGTCCATAATGGTTCGTGAACCATTACGTTGTCTTGCAGCAAAATATCAGACAATCGGGGTTGGCCAGAAGCGGGCGCGCTGGTGTCATTGAGGTCGGCCCGTAATTGGTCGAGCGCCGTTTCCCAGGCCCAGGTTTTCCATACACGGGTAATCGGACGGTCATTGGCGTCTACAACCTGCCCTGCATCGTTAAAATGCAGTCCTTTAAAACCCTGCTGAAGGTGCGTAACAATGCCGGCGGCTTCCATGGCTTCACACATATATCGGGCGTGATATGCTTCCTCTAAATCAGAATCGTACAGCACGTGAATATGCAGCGGTTCGCCGTTTTCGGTGACCTCCTCTACCAGTTCTGTCCAGGCAGTAACCAGCGAACCAAAAAGATCCTGACCGCTGTCAGCACCCATTTCAACCCCTGCGACACGCGCCCATTTTCCCTGAATACGGCCTGCTTCCATATAACAGGAGGCGGAATCGGCGTTGTACTCGTATAACTTGAGTCCCCGCTCACTTAAGCAAAAATCGAAGCGGCCTGTCATCACTTCATTGCGCCGGTTGTTCCAGCTTTGCTGTATTTTCGGCCAGATAACGTCAGGAATATTAAACGCAGGCCAGCAAGTAGGATTTTGCAGTACGTAGTCAATGGCATGCATAAACTGACGGTGAAGCTCGGTTGTAGCCCGTTTTACGGCTTTTCTGGCTGTGTCCGACACAGAATAAAACTGATTGGGATCACTCTGCGCCACCATGGCATGACCTTCCATCATATCTACATAGGCCTTTTCGGCCAGATTGGCTTCGTTCAACCAATGATTGGCTGAAAACGCCTTTTTTATGCGATGGGCCAGTACCTGCATTCGCGAGGGAATAAAGGGTACCGAGGGTTCGGCAAATTCACTGTCCTGGGTTTGGATCATCCAACCCAGTACCGCTGTGCCGTGTTCGGGTTCTTTAATCCACACGCCACCTGATTCGTCGGTATACATTGGCAGGCTGCGAGCGTAATCAGCGCCTTCAGGCCAGGCCTGATAGGAAGCATTTTGTTCAGCTACATGCACACAGTCGTCATTTACCCTGACAATAATGGCAACATGGCCGGTCACCGCAAATTCACCGCCTTCTTCCCAAATAAGCAAGCAACCGGCTTGCGGCTTTTGCTTACTGCCGTTGCGAAATGCCTGTAGTGGCAGCGACGCTTTTTTCTGCACGTGAGTCAGGGTGCGCAAGGTGAAGATGTCGTAAGCCATGGCAACGTCATCAAATACACACCCGGTGTTGATCAGTAACCAGCGACGTGCAAATTCCACACACTGCCATTTATAACCTGTGTAAATGCCATTGTGATAATGTTTGAAAGACTGACGATTGGGATGCTGTGTTTCATCCACTGTGTCGTAATCACTGCAATAGGCAGGCACATTGCCTGGTGCAATCCCCTGAACCATGCCAAAAGGAAGATCGGTGTTCGTGTGTTTCGCGGTCATAGTTAGCGTCCTAAGCCAGGGCAATGAGACCAGTGCGTATAATGTGGAGAGTCAATGGTAAAAATGCAAGTCACACTGGAACCTACCTGCAAAATAAAAAGTCGTCCGCCCAGAGAAATGGTGTAATTAGTGTGTCGGGTAGAGCAGATAAGGTTTGCGCTGAACCAGAAAATGTTCAATTCCCGATTGCCAGCTCAACCGAATGGACTCTTCACTCAGGCCCTGTTCCATTTGCGTACGCAATACGTCGGTGCCTGCCAGCAAATCAAAAAAACGCGGGCGGTCTATGAAGGTGTGGTCTGTCGCCGCGAAAGCGTCTCTTGCTTTAATTAATAACGATAAATCAAATCCTTTAACGGTGCTTGAACGCAAGTCTAATCCCCGTAACGCTTCTCCCATGAGTTTGGGGTTCGGTGCACTGTTTGGCATGGACACCGGCGTAAATTCAAAGTTTCCTGGCTGAATAACCGGATGCCCGAGCACCTGAAATGGCCAGGGCGTGCCGCGCCCAATGCTCATGGTGGTGGCTTCAAACAAACACAGCGAGGGGTACAATTGAATTGCCTGGTCGTTGGGTAAGTTTGGGCTGGGCGGTACGGGCAGTGAATAGTGGTTAGTTTTGCGGTAACGGAATACCGGTATGACGGTTAACGACAGCGAATTCGCCTGATTTATCCACTGTTCACCGCGGATCATTAATGCCAGCTCACCTACTGTCATGCCGTGGAGTAACGGAATCGGATGCATGCCTACAAACGACTTAAAAGCGGGTTCCAATACCGGGCCATCAACAAACCGACCATTTGGATTGGGACGGTCCAGCACCAAAATGGCAATGCCTTGTTCGGCAGCGGCCTCCATCACATAGTGCAGGGTACTGATATAAGTGTAAAAGCGCGCACCAACGTCCTGAATATCAAACACCAGTACGTCAATGCCGGCTAGCATGTCAGGGGTTGGCTTCTTCGTTTTACCGTATAACGAGCGAATCGGCAGGCCCGTTTGGACATCGATACCATCACTAATGGTTTCACCGGCTCCAGCATCACCTCTGAAGCCGTGTTCTGGCGAGAACACCGATTTGACATTGATGTGTTGCGACAACAAATAATCAACCAGATGCTGTTCCCTAACCCGGCTGGTTTGATTAACAACCAGTCCCACCTGTTTGTCTTTTAATAATGGCAGATAAATGGCGGATTGCTCAGCGCCTACCACCAACGCCTTTGCCTGAAAGCTCACAATCAGCCAGCAAACTAACAAACTGACACTGCGTATTAAGCCCGTCATGCGCTTATCCTTGGGCATGGGGCTAAGATTGCGATTGTACGGCTTGTCTTAGGAAGCCATTGTTCTGAGTTAAAATGGTTTCTGCCTCAACGGCGCCCAAACCCGTTAATATCATAAGAATAGCGAGTTTGGCGTGGTTGTTTGCCGCGATCAGTGCTTCGCTGGCTACCTGCTCATTGCAGTCGGTAGCTTGCATTACAATGCGGATGGCTCTGGCTTTGAGTTTTTGGTTAGTTGCATTGACATCCACCATCAGGTTTTCGTAGGTTTTACCCAGTCGAATCATGCTGGCGGTACTCAGCATATTTAATATCAGCTTTTGCGCGGTACCTGATTTCATCCGTGTTGAACCGGTAATACATTCCGGACCAACAACAGGGCAGATGCCAATTTGCGCGCATTCCATCATGGGTGAACCAGGATTACAGGTAACCGTAACGGTAACGGCGCCTAATTTGTTGGCGTGTTCAAGTGCGCCTATCGCATAGGGGGTCCGTCCACTGGCAGACAGGGCAACCAGTACATCCTTGCTGTTAAACTGGATAGTTTCCAGATCCAACACGCCCTGTGCAGTGTTATCTTCTGCACCTTCAATGGCTTGCTTAATGGCGCTGTCGCCGCCGGCAATAATGCCAATCACTACAGATTCAGACACACTAAATGTGGGGCGGCACTCTACTGCATCCAGAATGCCGAGTCTGCCGCTGGTGCCTGCACCCAGATACACCAGGCGACCACCGTTCTGGAGGCGGGGCACGATGGCATCAACTGCTTTTGCAATATGCGGAATGGTTTTGCGAACCGCATCCGCGACACCCGTATCTTCCTGATTAATTTTTTCAAGTATCGAAATGGTGGGTAACAGGTCAATATCCATGGTGTTTGGATTGCGACCTTCAGAGACAATCTTGTTGAGTTGTTCCAGTAGCGTTGCTGAGTTTTTATTAGTCATGAGCATAATTATTAACGCTTGATTGCGCCTGTCCGAAACATAAAATACCGTTCGTACGTGTCATTGTACGCTGGCCTCCTGCCATGTTTTGCCAGACGGTCTTCCGACCGCACACACTACACCGGCAATCAGTGTGCCTATTACCAGTTGCCACGTAAATCCCAGCGAGAAACGCATAGATTCAGGCAAATACCATTCCATTATATAAGGTTGTAGCAGCAGAGGGATGATAAAACCAATAATCAGAGCGGTTAATACTGAGGCAGGACTTCCACGCTGGGTAAACAGCGTAACAAAGTACACGCCAAGTAATCCGCTGTAAGAGAAAACCATCACCCCAAGCGCAAACTGCAACAGTGGCGTATCTGAATACTGTTGCCAGTAATAGCACAAACACGCCATAAGCGCTAATGCCAACGCCACTATCGCCATTGCTACCCGGCCTGCGCTAACAAAGTGCTCTTCTGCACAAGAATCGTGCTGCTTTAATTTCCAGGGCCGGTACAAATCCTGAATCAATACACTCGACATGGAATTGAGCCCGGAATTGAGAGTAGAAAGCGCCGCAGCAAGTATTCCAATGGTAACCAGCCCTTTTAGCCCAGCTGGTAAATCGGTGAGCACATAATACATAAAAATAGTCACCTGTTCGCCAGCGAATTCAGGTACTGGCGCACCCGAGCCGGTACTCATTATGTCAGGTCGCTGATAGTAGATATACAACAACAAGCCAATAATGATGAATAGCAGCATAACCGGGATCACCATAACTACCGAAAGCAGCATCGCCCGTGCTCCTTCCTGGGCATTTTTGCAGGTGAGTACCCGCTGCGTCATGTCCTGATCCAGGCCAAAGGCGGCAATGTTCAGCAGAACAAAACCAGTGAATACCGACAACAAGGTGAATACGCCACCAGGGCCAACATCCAGTCGTGTGTCAAAAAGTAGTAGTTTAGACTGACCATCGCTGGGATGCTGAAGGGCCTCGAGCACCGTGCTGAAATCGGCGGGTATCGCCAGCCACAGCGCAACAATAACCGCAATTGCAGCGCTCACATAGGTAATAGCCTGCATGACATCGCTGTAGATAACGGTGCGAATGCCCCCGTAAATACTATACACCAGGCCGATAACACTAATGATTAGGGTGGCTGATATCACACTGGAGGCATTTATATTGCCAAAGATAATCATCGCCACGGCCAGTGCTGCCATGTAGAGCCTGGCACCGCTTGCGAATACACGGCCGAATAAATACATCAGCCCGGCTTGTTGTTTCGCGGGCTCACCGAATCGATTTTCCAGTAGTTCGTAAACGGTAAAGGCCTTTAGGGCGTAAAAGCGCGGGATTAAAAAGCGGGCAACGAAAAACGCGGCAATAAAAGCCCCGATGTTAGTGGCTAAATACGTCAGATCTCCGCGGTATCCCTGGTCGGGGCCGCCCAAAAACGTCGCAGCAGACTGCGAGGTGGCCAGTACCGATATGGCAACCATCCAAACCGGCATAACGTGTCCACCCAGAAAATAATCGCTGGTTGTAGTGGTTTTTCGATTAAAATACCAACCGCTTACGGCAAGTAATAATCCGTATAGGATAAAGAGCAACAGATCGATACTGGTATATTGGGTTAGCATGTATCCACTTTATCGCTATTGGCTGGCTGAGTTATGATGCTGTAAACAGCGTTAACTGCATCATTGTTATGTTACTGCTTTGCAATAATATCAGTGATTATTACGCACAGTCTCAGTCTAGAATATATTATTCTGTGAACATTTCAAATTAAGAATTTATTAATTAATGCAGTCAGTGTATTGTATGATTTGCGTTCGTTAAAGAGAGTCAGTTAGTTGAGCAGACAAACCCGCGCCATAATTCATCCTAAGGCGCTACAGGCTAATTTTTCCAGGCTTCAGCCATCGTTGCCTTCTCGGGCTATTGCGGTTATTAAAGCTGATGCGTATGGGCATGGTGCGGTTAACGTTGCAAGTGCTTTACGCGATCGCTGTGAGTGCTTTGCTGTGGCGATATGTGATGAGGTTCACCCGTTGCGGGAGGCCGGTATCACACAACCGGTTGTTGTGTTGGAAGGACCGCATGACAAGCAGGACTGTGTAGTGGCCAAATCCAGCAATTGTATTCTGGTTGTGCACAACCAGGTGCAACTGGAATGGTTATCTGAGTTACCCCCCCAACACAGACCCGTCATTTGGCTCAAGGTTGATTCCGGAATGCACCGTTTAGGATTTTCCGTGCAGGAAGCAGCCAGAGTGCTGGCCGAAAATTCCTGGTTAACTGAGCAGCCCTGTGTGCTGGTCACGCATTTTGCGTGTGCTGATGAACCGGATAATCCGTTTAATGCGCAGCAAATTGAGCAGTTTAATCAGATCGCAGTGAATTCCGGTTTGCCGGTGTGTATGGCTAATTCCGCTGCAACCCTTGCGCATCCTGAAACCAGTGGCGCATGGTGTCGGCTTGGAATAGGCATGTACGGTGCGACACCATTGGCTAACGAAACGGCCAAAGCACTGTCGCTGGAAGCTGCCATGACACTTCAGGCTGAAGTGATTGGTTTGCACAGGATAAAAAAAGGCGAATCGGTAGGTTACAGCCAGACCTGGTTTGCCGACAGAGACAGCGTGATTGCAACCGTAGGCATTGGCTACGCTGACGGTTACCCACGCCACTGCCCAAGCGGTACGCCGGTCATTGTGAACGGACATCGGGCAGCCCTGGCCGGCAGGGTTTCCATGGACATGATCACGGTAGATGTAACCGATATTCCAGAGGTGTCATTGCAGGACAAAGTGGAATTATGGGGGCGTCAGTTGCCGGTTGACGAAGTGGCCGCTTGGGCGGGCACAATCAGTTATGAACTGACTACCCGGGTATCTACCCGTGTACCCAGAGTACTGGAACAAATTAGCGAAGGCGCATAGTAACCATGTCCGCAATCCCCATGGACGTACAACACGTCATTCTTGCGGGTTTGATCGCCAGCACATGTGCAAGTCTGGGGACGGCCGTAGGCAGTGTTGGAGTGTTCTTTATACAAACGCTGTCAAGACGCCTGGAGGACGGGTTGCTGAGCCTGGCAGCAGGAATCATGCTGGCAGCGACGTTTTTTTCGTTGTTATTGCCTGCCATTGAGTACGGCACTGAACAGTATGCCAGCGAAATGGCGGGGGCACTGATAGCCGGTGCAGGTGTGATCAGTGGAGCGTTATTGCTGTTTTTTATTCACCAGGCTGTGCCACACGAGCATTTCGTGACCGGTCGGGAAGGGGCTGAAGGAAAAAAATTAGCAAGAATATGGCTGTTTGTGATTGCCATTACATTGCATAATTTTCCGGAAGGACTGGCAGTGGGCGTGGGGTTTGCGGGTGGCGAAATAACGAATGGCCTGTCGCTGGCCGTGGGTATCGGTATTCAGAATATACCCGAAGGGTTGGCGGTTTCGGTAGCCCTGATGTCGGTTGGTTACAGCCGAATCCAATCGGCCGCAATTGGCGTGGCAAGTGGATTGGTTGAACCAGTTGGCGGGTTAATAGGTGCAATCGCAGTAAGTAGCACCGCGAGTGTTATGCCTTGGGCGTTGGCATTTTCGGCAGGGGCAATGTTATTCATTATCTCCGATGAAATCATTCCGGAGACGCACCAGAATGGCAATCAAAACGTGGCGACGTTTAGTCTCATAATAGGGTTCGTTGCAATGATGTTTTTAGATATCGTGTTGGGTTAACGACATGACAAACAGTAAACAACAGTATTGGGTTGGGATTGACGGTGGCGGCACCAAGTGCCGGGCTGTGCTTTTTAGTGAGCAGGGCGATGCGTTGGCTGAAGGGCTCGGTGGTCCGGCAAACATTGCCAGGTATAAGGCGCTTGCGCTTGACGCCATGCTGGATGCAGTAAAAGCGGCCGTTGCTCAGGCTGGGCTGGAATTTGATGAAGTGAGTACATCTTCAACAGTATGTGCAGGACTTGCGGGTGCATTTTTGCCGTCGTCACGACAATTGCTTTCGCAGTGGCAGCATCCGTTTGGCAACTTTGTGTTTACGTCTGATCTGCAAATTGCATTATTAGGCGCCCATGGCGGTCAGGACGGTGCCGTTATGATCGCGGGTACGGGTTCTTGTGCTGCTACTCTGTGTAACGTCAACGGAGACTTTCGCGTAAAACAAGTGGGGGGATACGGTTTCCAGTTAGGCGATCAGGCCAGCGGAGCCTGGCTCGGCAGACAGGCAGTGCAGCAAGCGCTGTTGCACGCCGACGCTATTGTTGAAGCACCTGGAATATACACTTTGGTAACGGGATTTTATCAGTGTCAGTCTGCTACCGATATTGTTGACCGTTTAAATCAGGGGCAACCCGGTGAGTTTGCTCAACTGGCGCCGGGGCTGTTTGCGCTTGCGAAACACGATGAGCAAGCCAGGCAACTCCTACAAAGCGGTGCAGAATACCTGAATGCCCTTGCAAAAAGTGCGTTGACCGATGCGTCGCTGAAACTGGTTTTTCTGGGCGGTTTGGCTGAAAAATGGACGCCATTGCTCAATACAGACATACAGAAGCGACTGATTCAGCCGCTGCACTCTGCAGAATGGGGAGCGATGTTTTACGCGAGAACGTTACAAGCGTCCCAATCTACTGTGTGCGCTGATCAGGACGCGCTGGTTAAATAACCCGCGCTCGATAATCGCTATAGCTAACCATTCTGTGGATGTAAGTGGTCTACTTCGGTAGTGTTGGGTTGTGCTGGCTGCTCGGCAGGCTTGGCGACTTGTGGCAAGGTATAACGTTCTGGGCGGTGGTTAAGCGAGATCACCATGTTCAGGCAAAACGCTGCCAGTATCGAAATAAGTACCAGGTGCGTGTCGATAAACAAAAAAGACACGCTCAGAATGACCGAATCGGCACAAAGCTGAAAGGTACCGGCACGAATGTTAAACCGGCTTTGTAAGTAAAACGCCAGAATGCCCAGGCCACCTAAACTGGAACTATGGCGAAACATGATCAGCATACCTACACCAATTAATATGCCTCCGAAAATAGCGGCAAAAAATGGGTCGATCATAGACAGGTTAACAAAACGGGGAACCCACTCTGAAAATAACGAAACTGTGGTAACCGAAATAAACGTATTGATCATGAACCGCTTGCTGATTTGATGCCACGCTAAATAATAAAACGGCAGATTAACCAGGAAGAACAACACGCCAAATTCAACTGGAAAAGCATAGGTACCCAGCAGTGCTAATCCCGCAGCACCGCCTACCATGAGTTCCTGAGACTGGAACAGGAAAATACCAAACGCGACAAATAATCCCGCGCAAAGTAAAGCGAAAACATCTTCGAAAACACTGTGTGATGCGTTTTTCATAAGCCTTAAGCGTATAGTCAATAAAGATAACCAGGACCTGGTATTACACAAAGGGAAACAAGTCCTTGTAATGAGCGTGTGTATTATACTGCTGGTGCAGAGTGAATACACCGGGATGTCCCGACAGGCTGGTGGTGCTGTCGTTGGGCTGGTAAGGCAGCTTTACGTATTGTAGAAGCCGTGTAATGGCCGTGTAGTAAAATTGTGAATGACGGGCGCCCCGTCATTCCGTATCAGGTGTTTTGTTGCAGGTTGCCAGCAGGTAGCCAACCAGTGCATCCAGTGGCAAAGGTTTGCTCAGCAGGTATCCCTGAATACTGTCGCAGCCGATGTCTTTTAACACTGCACGCTGGTCGTCGTGATCGACGCCCTCGGCAAGCACTTTAAAGTCGAGCGCTTTACAAATATCAATCATCCCTTTGTACACTTTTCTGGCTTGCTTCGACGCGGCGAGTTCGCGAACAAAACTCATATCAATTTTTACCGTGTCTACCGGTAGTTTAGTCAGATAACTCAGCGAACTGTAGCCGGTGCCAAAATCGTCAATTGACAACGCAAACCCTGCTTCTTTCAATGAGTTTAACAGTAGGATACAGTGGTCAAAATCACTGATGAACGCGCCTTCTGTTATTTCTAACTCAATATCGGACGTACTGATTTGCTGTTCGGTAATAATGTCGAGCAGCGCCTGAACAACATTGGGCCGCAAGAAATCATTGGCAGAAATGTTTATCGACATCATTCCTTCAAAGCCTTGCTTTCGCAAGGTGGGCAGATCTCTGGCGACCTGCTTAACCACAAAATCGGTCACTTTGCATATCAGTCCAGTGCGTTCTGCCAGCGGAATAAATTCCCCGGGGGATATCAAACCGTCGTTGGGGTGGCGCCAGCGGATCAACGCTTCCAGGCCACTGATGTGCATATTGTGCAGACTTTGCTTGGGCTGATACCAGATTTCCAGATCGGTTTCATCGTCAAGTGCCTGATTTAGCTGGGATTCAAGCAATACCTGGCGGATTATTTTCTGTTCGTGCTGCGGGTTAAACAATTTTTCCCGGGTAAGCGGATCGCTCTTCGCATGATTTAACGCTACATAGGCACATTCGAGCAACGATACAGGTTCGCCATTGGTATTAATATTCAGCGACATACCTATTGAAGGGGTAAGGAAAACCGCGCCTTTTTGTGTATTAAAGGGGGCTTCAAACTGGTCACCTATCCATTTCGATACGCCCCAAATCTCTTCGTGGCTGCTCATATTGGTAACCGCCAGGGCAAATTCATCGCCATGCAGTCTCACCAACTTAAACTTGTGGCTATTGTATCGTTCAAGACGGCGCGCAATTTCAAACAGAATGGAATCGCCGGTGGCATGGCCAACGGTATCGTTAATGTTGCTAAACCCGTCCAGCTCTACTAAGCAAATCCCGGTAATCGCATTGGGCGATGTCTGATACCAGATTTCTATCTGTCTCAAAAGGGCCACACGCAGGGGTAATTGTGTGACGTGATCGATTTTTTCCTGTTCCCGGTTAACGATGATCTCTATCAGGTTATCTTTTTGAATCAACGTAACACAGCGATGGCACAAGGGCACAACGCCGCGGGTGTTCTGATTGGAAGTGGCTTGCAGTTCGTTTTTGTGCTGAAGAAGAAACTCACATTCGTCTGGATAGATAACCGACCGACGCTGTAGCGACAGTAAGTAACTCTCCAGTTCGGCTACCTGACACTCAAAATACCAGATACCAGTGGAATCACTTTGCATGCCTGTTTCCTTTTGGGTTTGATGACCAATGGCAGTTGCCTTCTACCGGGCAAACTCCGCCTTACAGCTTGGCCGTTAAACGTGTGTATTCAATAATGATAATAAACCTTTGTTGAATATATACACGCAAAATTTTGCGCTTTTGTCTGAATATGACGCGATTTGGCAACAGGTAGGAACAGTTGTCGATGTGATTTTGTTATTGGTTTGTAAATTGTTTTACGTTAATACAGTTAACTCGCGATAAAAATCCTTAAAAAGGTACTTTTGGTGGAGACAATACGGGTGAAATCTGGATAAACTGCGATGAACGAGTTGTATTAGTGCAATAACCCAACAATTGGATTATATTTACCACTTGTGGTTTAAAAGTTGGTAATTGGAGACACCATGTTAGTGTGCAATGGAAGCGTAGGCCGTTTTTTTCGCGTCGCATTCACGCTCTGTGCTTTGTTAAGCGCCGGGTTTAGTTCAGTTGTATCTGCGAAACTGGTGGAAGCCAAAGGGATCAGTGAATTTACTGAAGGCAACATGGTTGAAGCGCGCAAGGTTGCGCTGGAAAACGCCAAACGCGCAGCGGTGGAGCAGGTTGTAGGAACCTTTGTTCGCTCGCGCACCGATGTGAACAACTACCTTTTAGGTAAAGACCAAATCTACTCCAGCACCGCTGGCCAGATCGACGAATATAAAATCATGTACGACGGCCCCGGGGACAACGGCGTGTACGAAGTGGTTATTCAGGCAGATGTTCGGGTAAACGCACTGGTAGATAAAGTTGCACAAATCCAGGCCTCTATGGGCTGGACTAAAATGCCTCGCATTACCGTAGTGATCGACGATACCTCTGAAAATGAAATTGTTGCGCAAAATGTGCGTAATGAGATGGTAGAGCGTTTATTACGTGACGGTTTCCAGGTGTTTGACGAATCCGAACCTGTGTATGCAGGATTTGCCGTGAACTTAACCGTTGATGCGCAAATTAAACCTGATGAATTTCAGGGCATGCAAATTAATGCCAATGAGCTGACGCTGGGTATGAAAATTACCCGCGTGGGCGACAATCAGGTGCTGGCCGCCGGCGTCAAGAGTGCGAGTAAACCTGGGGTAAAATCCAACAGTATTTTCAGCAAATTGTCTGCTGACATTATCCGCAAAGAATGGCCACAATTGCGCAAGCAGCTTATTAAGTTCTGGCACCTCGAACAGGTACAGGCGCGCAACATATTTTTAGACATTGAAGGCGTTGAATCACTGGAAACTGCCAATCAGGTGAAAGCAGCACTCCAGGATGCCATGCCGGCAGTGGAACAAATTGAAGTATCAACCATCGCCAATGGTGTTGCACATCTGGTAATTAGCTACAAAGGGTGGACCGAACAGCTTTACGAAGAGTTGTTGGCAAGCCAAATTGCCCAGCGTCACCAAATGACCATTCTTGGCGTGTCTGGAAATAAAATCACCGCAACCAAAGTTTGAGGATAAACAATGAGACGGTATGTACTGGCCGCTCTGGTATTGTCAGCCCTAGCAGGGTGTCAATCAACGGGCAAGGGAAAGAAAGAGTTTGACGTATCTCAACAATTGGCGGCAGCCGGTAACTACGCAGAAGCCATTGCGTACTTGCAGCAGGCTATTGCTAAGGAACCTGATAACAAGCAGTACGCTGCGCAATTGAGCAGTATGCGGTTGAAGGCCACCCAGGACTTGCTGAGCCAGGCGCAAACGTTGCTTAATGGTGCGAGTGTAGACATTAATGCTATTGAAAAAGCTGAATCGCTGGTAAATGAAGCGAAAAAGTTCTCCTCAGGTTTGCCCGCCATTGCCGAACTGGAAAGTACGATCACTACATCCAGAACCGCGCTGATTGACGAAGTGAAAGAGAAATACTCTGAAGCGCTGGCGCTGATTGATCGCCAGGATTGGGTTCGCGCGAACTTAACGTTGCAACAGGTTCAGAAGCTGTATCCGAACTTTGAAGCATCGGTACCACTGGCATCGCGTATTAAAACCGAAGGTACGCGTGATTACCTGTTACAAGCGAAGAAAGCGTTTGTAAACTATGAATTTGAAGAAGCGAAACTGGCTGCCCGCAAAGCTAATATGCTGGATCCAACGAATGCCATCGCTAAAAAGATGGCAGACGATGCAGACTCAAAGAATACGCCAATATTCTTCAAGAGCCTGGCGGCAGAGTCGATGGATGTTCAGAATTGGGCGCAGGTAGAGTTTGCCTGTAACAAGGTACTTGCCTTGTCGGGTGACGATCAGGACTGCCGCTCATGGAAAGTGACAGCCGTTGAGAAGCAGGTAGACGAGAAAGTACTGGAAGGTACGCGCTTGCTCCAACAGGGATACATTGCCCGCGCAGTAATGTTGGCCGTTCAGATTGATGAAGCAACGGGCGGTGCATTACCGGCGCGTGCTGTAGCACTGCGCAATGCAGTTGTTTCCAAGGCAGAAGACATTGCGTTGGAATACCTGGATAACGGGAATTACGGTGTAGCCTGGTACATGTATGAGCTGATTGGCAAACTGGACCCGTTAATGGACGGTTTGTTTGAAAAATCACGTGATGTACAGGACAAAATCCGTGAACGCGTGGTGAAGTCGATTGCGGTATTCGATTTCAAAAGTCCGTCTTATAACATGGACGCTGGTGGTTTAATTGCAGGTAAACTGATTTCCAACCTGTTTAACAACGCAAGCAAGGATATCAATATACTTGAGCGTGAAAACTTAAAATCGATTCTGGAAGAGATGAAGCTGGGCCAGATTGGTGTGGTATCAGAGGATACGGCCAAGGAAATGGGCCGTTTGTACGGTATCGATGTGGCAATTATGGGTTCCGTACTGCTGTTCAAAGTAGATCAAACTCGCTCTGAGAGCGCCGAAACTGTGCGTTATCAGGTTGGTCAGGAAATTCAGGACAACATTGACTTCCTGAACTGGCAGGCACTGAATCCGAATCCTAAGAAAGAAGATTTGCAGTCTGCTCCACAGGCCAAAATCATGGTGCCGGTATACGCAGAAAAAGAGTACACCGTAACCAAAGCCAAAAAAGTGGGCTTTATTGAAATTTCTTACCGGATTGTTGATGTTTCTACAGGCCAGAACGTAAGTGTAGATACCATTCGCTCACGCCTGGTAAAAGAAGACGAAGGTAATGATGGCGTAAAAGACGCCAATGTACCTTACGATCCACTGGAAATTGCTACCGACACAGAAATGCTGCAAATGATGGCAGATCAGGTGGTAGAAGACCTGTCGCGTAAAGTATTGCAACCGCTGCGCAACCGCGAGGTTGGTTACTTTGAGCAAGGTGAGGAATTCCTGCTGAGACGTAAAGAGCCACTCGCTGCGCTGGAACAATTTATCAACGCCATGTTTGATGAAAAAGTGAAATCAAATATTAATTCACCCATTTCATCAAAAATTGATGGGTATATTGAGCAAATTATCGATACTTATCAGTTTAAAAACTAAGCAGTAGGCGAGGGATATGCGCAGAGTGATTAACAGGTTACTTGTGCTGGTGATGTTATGCATCCCAGCTGTTGTTCAGGGTAAAACCAGTCTGGCGTTATTTAATTTAACGCCAGCCAGCATAGATGCAATCGGGCTGGATGGTGACCTGTTGTTTTCGATGCGCAAGGAGTTGGAACGCACGCAAACTTACCAGCTGCTATCTCGCCGTCAAATGGAAGAAGGACTTTATCGGATTGGCGGTGCGCAAGTCGCCGATACCGATAAAGTGATCACTTACGGTAATGATTTAGGTGTTAACTTTATTCTTACCGGCACCATCGACATTAAACGCGCCACGATTATTGTCGATTTCAAACTGGTTGATGTGAGCAATTCCAGAGAAGCGTCTATCTGGCAGGAAAGCTTTCTGACCCAGGGTGAGTTGGTTTCCAGAGCGGCAGAGATTGTTGAATCACTGGAACGACGAATTCGCAAAGCGCAATCGGTTAAACCCGACACTTCTTCAGCAGCATCCTCTTTAACACAATTCCGAAGCACAATTAAAGGCGAGCAGGTATTACTGGAATGGACAACGGTAGAGCTTGGTCCGGTGTTCTACTACAACCTGTATCGCGGAGAATCTGAATCCGGCCCGTTTGAGTTTGTGGAAAGCACAACCGAAGCCAAATACGTGGATAACCGGGTTCCACAAAGCGGCACCTATTTTTACCGGTTGGACATTATTCTTGAATCGGGTGACGAAATTGACGGGGGCATGCTCGCCCGGGCCAGCATTTCGAAAGCAGAAGTGGCCACCGATGTTTCCGCTCCGGCCATATTGTCACATCAGATCTTTGTTAATGGCGTGGCGCTCGACTTTGTACCCTCTATTGCTAACAAAGAGAAAACCGCAGCCTACCAGGTGTACTACCGCGAATCGGGCGGTGAGTGGCAACTTGCAGTAAAAGTGGAAGACACCGGTAAGATTAATTATTCGGTAACCGCGGTAAATATTCTGGAAGCAGACAAACAATACGAATTTGCAGTCACCACGCTCACCGTTAGTGGCAAGGAAAGTGCGAAGTCATCACCCATTCAAATCACCAGTGCCCCCTCTGTTACGCTAACGGTAAATGAAGCGGAATTAACGCGTGAAGTGGGCCTTGCCTGGCAACCAACGGCAAGTGAATATGGTGTAAAGGTATATCGACGTGAGGCAGGCTCTGCAAACTGGGCACCAGTAGCCGAAGTTGCTGCAGGACACGGCGGGCAATACACTGACACCAAGGGACTTGGAGACGGCATTACTTACGAATACGCCATTACCCTGTACGACAGACTATCTGAATCCGCTCGAACTAATATTGTACAAAAAAACACAAAGAAATTGCCTGCCCCTGCTGAGTTTACGGCATCAGGAGGAGTGAAATCCGTACACTTGCTCTGGTCTGAAGTGCCTGACAACGATGTTACGGGTTATCGTATTTTCCGTACTCAGGGATCACTGACACCCGAGACTTTACTGGATGAACTGGCTGATGTGAGTGGCAGAACCAAAACGCAGTTTGTTGATGGCGTTGATAACAGCAAGCCTCTCCAGGATGGGCAGGAGTACCATTACCTGGTGGTTGCTACCAATAAATTTGGTGGGGTCGGGGTTGTTTCTGAAACACAAACTGCGGTCACTAAACCTCGTCCGGATCAGGCTGGCAGTCCGGTGTTAACCGTGCAGGCCAGCAGCATACTGGTTAGCTGGGAGCCTTCTAACGAAATCGACATTAAACAGTACCGTTTGTACCGGCGCTGGAACAATGGGAGCTGGCAACAATTAGCAACGGTGCCGGCCAGTGAGACACAGTTTGCCGACAGTGATTTAAAACCTTATGCGCAGACGTCCTATTACGTGGTTGCCGAAGACAAGGACGGTCTGCTGAGCGACCCCTCAGATTATGCTGTTGCTAAGAGCCCCGATACTATTGCACTGCAAGTTACCGCCGAAGGCGGACTGCGCAGAACGGATTTGTCGTGGAGTCAACATCGCAACATCGACGGTTACCGCATTTATCGTCGGTTGCAAGGTAGTGCAAGCTGGAAGTTAATAAAAAATATTACTACGCCGTCTATCACTGAGTTTAGCGATGACGACCGACGCAACCTTGCCGACGGTGTCACCTATGACTATGTGATTACCGCAGTTGATGGCGATACCGAAACAGAACAATCCAATATTGTAAGTGCAACTACCAAGCCTGTACCTATGCCGCCTGATCAATTTCAGGCTGTCAGTGGCGAAGTGAAGAAAGTCGTGCTTAGTTGGGTGCCCCTTACTGACCCGGACGTAAAAGGCTATAAAATTTATCGCAAGGACGGCAGCAGCTTCGACCTGTTGGACACGCTGGACAGCCGCACCCGAAGCTCATATGCAGACGAAGGCAATTTCTTTAAGAAGCTGAAAGACGGCACTGAGTACGAGTACCAGATTGTCGCCTATAATCAATATGACGCAATTGGTCCGGCTTCGGCCTCGGTGGTAGCGCAAACTAAACCCGTGCCTGCAAGAGTAGAGGGGCTGGTTGCGTCAGAATCCATACCGAATGTGGTACTCAACTGGCAGGCCAATCCCGAGTCTGATATTGGTGTGTACCAGGTGTATCGCGGGTCGGGTTGTAGCAGCCTCAGAAAGCTGGCTAGCGTGAAAAATACCTCTTATGTGGATGCGGATGTGTCAGGCGGCAGAAGTTACTGCTATCGCGTTAGCGCAATTGATAACGACGAACTCGAAGGTAATCCCTCTTCATCGGTGGAAATCACCACTACTGCTGTGGCCAGAGGAGGCCAATAAATGATTATGTTAAGGAAGTTGCGAGGCATGGCAACGGCAATCTGCGCCAGCATGCTGTTGGTAACGGGGTCGGGCGCCATTGCCAACGAGTTGTCGGCAATTAAAAAAGTAAGCGAATCAAAGGAATTGGGTACGCTGCGGGATAATTACCGCGCCTGTGTGGTAGCGAAAGCAAAATTATATTTAAAAGTGAATTCTATTGATTCCACCATTGTGCACGCGCCGATTGCATGCAAACGCGAATTGCTGAGTATCCGTCAGTTTTTAC
This sequence comes from Alteromonas sp. AMM-1, assembly GCF_047290655.1. NCBI lineage: Bacteria > Pseudomonadati > Pseudomonadota > Gammaproteobacteria > Alteromonadales > Alteromonadaceae > Alteromonas > Alteromonas sp. AMM-1. The sequence goes on from NZ_JBLBUE010000010.1 coordinate 55,273, forward strand.
TGTCGGGTGCCTTTAAAGTAGATGTTGTAGACCAACTGATGGATTCAGTTCGTGAAGGGGTTGAAATTGACCTGGTGAACAGCGTTTACGACGAAGTTCTCAAAAAGAAAGGTATTCAACCATGATGCGTAAATTGATAACTGCTGCGGTACTGTTGGGGTGTGTTGGAATGGCTCAGGCACAGGACTCGTTGCCTGGCGTGGTTACTGCACTGGGGTTTGGCACTATTGATCCTGCTATGGCCAAAACAAATGCCCAGGCCCGTATGCTAGCCAAGCGCGCAGCCCAGTTGGATGCGCAACGTCAGTTATCTGAGCAGGTTAAAGGTATCGAAATTCGCGCAGGATCGACGGTTGAAGAATACGAAGTTCGCAGCGACATTATTGCCACGCGCGTGAAAACCTGGCTTCAGGGAACAGTTGTGGTGGATGAGAAAGTGTATGAATCAGAAGGTACCTGGGTAGCGGAAGTGACATTGGGGATTTGTTTAACCAACGAAGCTGAAATCTGCAAGCAAAAGGAAAGTCTAGAGGCCATTAGTAATGCGGCGAATCAAAACTAAATTAGTCGTTTCGCTACTGGCGCTCACTGTGAGCGGTGTTGGTGTTGTATCTGCACAGTCGGTAGATGATTTTGATGAAGTCAGCGCGCAAATGGACCTTGAATTTAACACCCAGGCGCAGCGAATAGACGACATATACAACGCCGTAGACAAAGCTATCGATAAAGCCTTCAAAGGTTTAACTAAACGCATTGAAGTTAAGTGGCCGGATGGTGCCTTGCCCGACCGTCACCGTTGGGTAACCTACAACGCCTCTATGACAAGCAGGGCTATTGCCGATTTCGATAAAGGCGAACTGGTGGTGGAAACCATCATTGAGCCAGGCTCAAATGTACAGGAAAAACTAGCAGAGCTAATGGCCATGTCGGGATCTATTGCGACGGCTACTCCGGAGCAACTGGACGCGCAGGATGTGTTGCGTCAGGCTGTTATCGAAGAAGTGGCGCAAGTGACAGAGCCAACCAATGAGATTATTCCATCAACAGAATCGTCTATACAAACGGTGTTACCGGTTAAGATTGATTCCGATCTGGCGAACCTTAATGAGCAACTGGCTGCCAAAATAGCCGAAGCCGAAGCCGAAGCCGAAGCCGAAGCCGAAACGAAGCAACCAGTCGCTAAACAGAGCAATACTGTCACGCAAAGCAAGCAACTTAGTGCTATTAGCGCATTAGCCGGTCCGGTAAATCCAGCAGGAGTGGAAAGCAAGCCAGAAGCGGTGAAACAAGAAAAAGAGGCAGGTTCACGAATCAATCAGTTGCCAGCTCAGGATACGAAGGTTGCTGCAACACCCCAACCCAAAAGTACAGCGCCAGCCGTGCCCGTTGTGGATGTGATTGAAGAAAACGGACAAACACGCCTGCAACTGCGTATCGCGTTCGTTAACGACTACCAGGAAAAACTATTTGGGCAGTACTTCAACGAAATCAAGGATTATGCAGAGCAGTACGACGTGCCCGTGTCGGTGATTATGGCGATCATCGAAACCGAATCAAGCTTTAATCCGCGTGCGGTGTCACCTATTCCCGCATTTGGTTTAATGCAGTTGGTACCTAAAACTGCCGGACTGGACGCGCATTTATTCGTACATGGCGAAAAGAAAATCGTTAGCGCCGATTATTTATTTAACGAGGAAAATAACCTCAAACTCGGCTCGGCGTATTTTCACCTGTTAACCCATCGTTATTTGCGCAAAATAAGCGATCCTACCGCACGTTTTTACTGCGCTGTTGCAAGCTACAACACCGGTGTGGGTAATGTTGCCAGAACATTTACCGGAACCAAAAGTATCAGTGCTGCGGTAGATGCCATTAATCAAATGGCACCCGATGATGTGTATGATTTTCTGCTTACGCATTTACCGGCACAAGAAACCAGGAACTACCTGAAAAAGGTGGTAACCCGAATGGAAAAATACAAGCAATTTGACGCATAGCGAGTCAACCTTATGAAAAAGTCTTCAACTACCGTTCTTACACTACTGACCTTATGCAGTAGTTTATTATTAGGCTCAGCCAGTGCCGACGACGTGGTACAGCAGCAGGCGGGCGGTCAAATCAACTGGTCTACCGGGGTGATTTCCGCTTATGGTTATGGGGTTGCGCCTGATGATGTGCCGCTGGTTAAACAGCGTTTACTGGCTCGAAGAGCCGCGCAGTTGGATGCTTATCGAAACCTGGCCGAAATGGTACGTGGCGTGCGCGTAACGTCTGAAACCGTTGTTGAGCAAATGGTGACGCAAAGCGATACGGTAAAAACCAGTCTGGAAGCCATGATCAAGGGCGCGGCGATGACCGCGGATCATTACCAGAATGACATTGCCACCGTGACTATGACGATGTCGATGGACGGGCGCTTTATTCAGATGATAGCGCCACAAGCGGCAAAGGCTGGTATGGGCGCAACAGCCTGGTATCAGGCGCCGGTTGACTGGGTGCTGGCCAGCACGTCTAACATTCGCCTGCCAGCATTAACGTTGTTTCCACAAGCAATGGCCAGTGACAGTACTCAGCAGGTGTTGGTAATCGACAACCCCAATCAACTGGAACTGGTAAAAAATATTACGCAAATGCTGCGTGCCCAGCCACAGCAGCAGGTGATCGCGCAATTAGAACAACAAATTGAATTCTATGAAAGCAACAGCAATTTTACTGGCGTGCTGATTGATGCCAGTCAGGTGGGCGCTTTTGAGCTGGCAACCATTCCACGTATCCGCAACAAGAACGGCGACATTATTTATCCTAATTCTGACGATTTAGCAGACGGTAATATCAGCCGCAGACCGGTTTCTTACGATTTTGACGTAGGTGATGCCGTACGCAATTCCCGAATTGCCGTGAAGCCATTAATTATTCCGGCGGAAGGTATTTATAAGTCGCGCAATTCCGATTTGGTGATTTCTGATCAAGCGGTAGCACTACTCAAATCACAGCAAACCCTGTTAAAAGCGTTGGGCAATGCTGAAGTAATGATTGTGGTGGCCAGGTGATAAAACGGCTTGCTGCGTGGTTACTAATGTGTGTGCTGTGCTTGCCAGCAGTGGCAAATGCACAGCAGCCGTCATCGCCCAAAGTAGCCATTGTGCAAGCGCAGATACTCATCGATAAAGGCGAAATTGAAAACGCCATCGCCCTGCTGGAAAATGCGAATAAGCAGTTTCCGGGCAATGATATGTTATTGATTTTGTATGGTGACGCGCTTTACGAAAATAAGCAGATGACGTTGGCAGAGCAGGTGTATATGCAGGCGTTGGAAATCAATCCGCTCAGTCCCACCGCCGCAAAACGTATTGAAGTGATACGCGCTATTTCGAATGCATCGGTAAGTGAAAAAGCCCAGCAACTGGAAGAGCTGACACTCGATAAATTATTTGATCTGCTGGCCATGGCGCTGGCATTTGCGCTCGGTACAGTGATGTCGAAGTATCTGCGTAAATTTTCTGACTGGAACTTTATGCGTCGCTGCCGCAAGTTGTTTCTTAAAGGCGATTACGATGACTTCGTGGATTTACTGGAAATTCAGTTATCTACCAATGAATTAAAGCCGCTGCGCAAAAGTATTGAATTTATGCAGCAGCATATGACACCGGAAGAAATAAACCGTTTGCTGAATCGCTATGTCAATACCGAAGATAACCTGCATACCCTGACACGCATGGTGAGGTTGAGTTATGAAGCAGGCTATCAAAAGATATAGTGTGTTGTGCCTGCTGGCTGTATTAGGTGGTTGTGCCAGTGCACCACCGCCCCCCACGCCAGCCCAGTCATTTGCCGAATTGTCGGCAGATCCCGCTTTTTCGCCTTATGCCATGCGCGCCATTGCCAGTAACGCATTTGACAACGGCGATTTTGACTTACTGTCCGACGCGCTCTGGCGATTGTGTCAGCGCAGTGTTGCCACTGCCGGTGGCACAGAAGATTGCAGCAATTATCTGGACGTGGCGATCATTCAGAACAATGTGGTTGATCAGGCTCAGGCTAATATGGCCCTGTATTTTCTTACCCGCGATGAGGCTTATCATCAGCGCGCAACAGTATTGCTGCCAGACAACAATGACTATTATCAGCAATTGCTGGCCGCGCGACTGGAAGATTGTTTGCAGGTAAGTCAGCAAAGTGAACCGCTGGCGATGCAGTGTTATGTGAGCGGCAAACACTTTAAACATCAAGCGGCACTGGAAAAGGCACTGAGCCTGTTTGAGCGATACAATGCAAAGCACAATATGGCTGATACGTATTTTGTGCTGGCCCAATTGGCCGCGCAGGATAATAAACTGCAACAGGCAGAGAAGCTCGCAGCCCGGTCGTCATTGATATTGAGTCAACTTGGCGAAACTCAAAAAGCACAGCAAGTTCGCCAGTGGCGTCAGGAAACCCTTCGGGTACCCCCCCGGGTACCCCATAGGGAAACCCCTCGGGAAACCCCAGCGGAAATCCCTCATGCTCAGTAAAATTGGCGGCGGAGCCAGACGTTCAGGCAATGTATTGATTGGCATAATCGGATTACTGGGGTTAGCACTTAATACTTGTCCGCAACTGCTCAAGCCTCAACGGCGCCGGATTTTTTGGTTGCTGTTTAAACGGCAGCTATACAACTCCGGGCTGAGGGCAGCCTCGATTAATACCATCATAGCCATGTTACTGGGTATTTTTGTTATGTCGAAAGCCTACGCGGTGATCCCCAACAATACCCAGTTTATTGATTATTACGCACAGTTTTTTAATATCGTGGTCAATCGCGAAATAGGCCCATTGATTTCAGGCATCATTCTCATCGCCAGGTCTGCCTCTGCCGTTACCGCAGAAGTAGGACAAATGCAGTTGTACCGACAGTTCGATGCCTTGTCGGCAGTTCACATGAGCCCGGCGCTGGTGTTTTTATTGCCGGTGTTTTTTGCGTTTCCTGTTTCACTGCTGCTGATGTTCTTCTACTTCAATATGATTTGCGTGTTAACGTCATTTGCTATGATAGAGCTATACCACGATGGCGGGATCACCTTAATCGATTACATACGGGCGCTGTTGCAGCAATTAACGGTGGTTGAGGTGGTGGTGAGCATGACCAAAGCCATGGTGGGTGGTTGCCTGATTGGGCTGGCCAGCCTGTATTTCGGTTATCATGTAGAAGATCGCTTTACCGATGTCTCTCGTGCCATTTCAAACTCCAATACCTTTCAGTTGTTTGCCTTTTTTGTACTGAACATTGGGCTGTCGTATCTGGTGTACTTATGATGCGGCTGAAGCTGGACAGTATTGACCTGGCGTTTGACGGAAGGCCTATTTTTCAGGATTTGAATCTGCAGTTAAAACCCTCGGAAATTGTCTGCGTGCAAACCGGTGTGCTGGATGGGGGGTCAAGTTTACTCAGGCTGGCAGCAGGGTTGCTTTCCCCCGACAGTGGTAATGTAGTGGTGGATGGCATGGCGCTCAAAGACATGACCGAGCAAGCGCGGTTTGGCGCAACGTGCATGGGTTTTGAAGCCGGTGGCTTACTCAGTATTTTTACCAACTATAATAATATTGCGTTTCCCTTGCTGTATCACACGGATATGTCTGAAATGGCTATTGCGGAGCGCATAGCGCCGCTGGCTGACGCATTACAAGTTAAGGCGTTGTTGCAACAAGAGCCTCATCAGCTCAACGATGTACAAACCCGTTTGATGAATTTGTTGCGGGCAATGGTGTTTCGCCCCAAACTGGTATTATTGGATGAAGTGCAAAGTGGAATGTCGTTCGATATGCGGGAAAATATGCTGAATGTGCTACTTGCTGAGCAACAAGCACACGGGTATTCCGTACTGATGACCACTACGGTGGGTGATAGAACCGACTTTGCGGATCGCACCCTGGCGATAGCCGGGGGAAAACTGGAGCCGATACAATGAGTTTCGCGCCATCACAATCACTCTCTTCCCGGGCACAGGATACTGTGCTTGGCCTGTTTGTGGTGATTGCCCTGGTTCTGGCAGGCTGGCTATTTTTCGAAGATACCCGACAGGGGCAGGGCAAGCAGTTGTCGTTTGGTGCGATATTGTCTTCTTCCTATGGGCTCAGCAAAGGCTCACCGGTGAGATTAAATGGGGTAAATGTTGGCCGCATTGAATCGATTGGCCTGACTGCTAAAGGTGATGTGGCGCTTACCCTGATGATGCAGACGGAATATCAGGCGCTATATACCGAAGGCAGCCAACTTAAAATAGATTCCACCCTCGATATCGATAATGTGCTATCCGGTGCCGGCATTGCGTTTATTCCGGGAAAGGGCGCACCGCTTCAGGATGGCGCGATTCTCAGTGCCTCGGAACCCAAATCGCTCAAAGCCCTTATGGAAGAATGGGATATTCAGGCGTTGTCGCAAAAAGTGGCCGATATACTGATTAACCTTGATGCTATAGTGAGTAATGTGAGCAGCAATCAGGATAACCTGACGCGCAGCCTGGAAAACGTTGCCACCCTCACTGAAAGTATGAATGCCGCCAGTCAGCAGTTACCCGCGGTACTGGCGCAAATGCAGCAAACCATGAAGGTAATGGAATCTACGCTGCAAAGCGGGCAGGCAACGCTGGCCGACAATATGGGGGCCTTTACTGACGTTGCGGAACAATCCAGCGCCCTGATTAAAAGTATCGATAAGATCGCCAGTAATATTGAGCCGACAGTGAGTGAATTACCCGAAACCCAGGCGTTGCTGAACAATTTGTTGTTTGAAGTGAATGGGTTGACTCAACAATTACGACAACACTGGTTACTGCAAGGCAGCCAGGCACCCGCAAAAAATACAGGCCAGCGTTCCCCGGGCAACGGTCTGTTCCCACCCGACGACTCACTGTATCAGTCTGAAAGTGGTACTTCACAAGGAGAACCTGAATCATGAATAAGCTGTTAACGCGCCTGATGTGTGGTGCGGTGATGATCACCCTTGCCGGTTGTACTGTGAGTACCAAGGATTCTATTTCGATAGGTCAGCCTCAGCGCTCGGCGTCCAGCTCTATTGAAAACAATACAGGTAATAGTGGCGATAAACAGGAGATTCCTGGCAGTATTGCCATTCTGCCTTTTAGCAACACCACCGAAGAAAAGGTTGCTGCGCCTTTGCTACGCCAGGTAATTAACAGTCAACTGGCAGGGCGAAATTTTTCGTTAATGCACCCGGCTGAAGTAGATAAGCGACTGCCATCTGGCCCGGTCGACTACACTAAAATGGCTTCCTATCTGGGGGTAGAAGGTGTTCTGGTAGGCGAAGTCGTCGATTTTGAGCGGTTTTTCGCAGGTATCTATTCGGAAATTCGGCTGGAAGTTGCGTTGTCGCTGTATAACACCAAAGGCGAGGTGGTATGGAGCGGCGAACACGAAGTGACGCAACGGGCTGGTGGGGTATCCACGACGGCCTGGGGATTGTTGTTAAACGCCGCTATTGCTGCAATGAATCTGGATGATGAAAACCTGCTGGCTGCTGCGGATGAACTGGGCCGCAAAGTGGCGTTCGATTTCCCTCAGCCTTCAGCTTATGCCGGTAACGCCGGGCCTGTTATCGAGTCGGTCATCCATGATCAGGCCGGACAATGGTTGCGTTATTCTGATGTGCTTGAAGTAGGTGTGAAGGGTGAGCCCGGCTTGCAGGCGTTTGCAGAGCTTGGCAATGTGGCGCGGGTGCAGCTAAAAGAAGTAGAGCCCGGCGTGTACATTACAAAAATTCCCGTGCAACCAGACTGGAATCAGGTGCGTGTGCCAGTAACCGGTATCCTGCAAGGAAAAGATGGCAACACGTCTACCATGCTGAGTATTGCCGGATTAGTGAATTTTGATAATACACCGCCCGGCGCCGTGAAAAATCTGGTTGGCAGCCAAACAGAAACAACATTAAAGCTGTCCTGGCAAGCAGAGGACGATGCGCAGACATTCACAGTGTTTCGCATGGTAGATGGCGAAAAGTCTGTGGTGTATTCCGGCCCCGACAGTTTCGCCAACCTGGCAATCACAACCGAAGCCTTTAGTCTGAATGAATATAAAGTAGTTGCCGCAGACCGGGCTGGTAATAGCAGTGATACCAAATCCATCACGCTCACCACCTATATCAAAGAAGTGGGTCAGCAAACGTATTTGAGCGGTCCGTTACAGGGCGAATATACCGGTGTAATGGCACTCACCAAAACCTTTAGTCCCTATCAGGTTAAAGGTCAGGTTGTGTTTTCCCAGGACAGTGAAATCTATGTAGAGCCGGGCGTTGAACTGCAATTTGATCCACAGGCAACCATTACTATCCGCGGAGAGGCGTACTTTTGGGGGCTTAAACAGGCTATCAGGATTGGCCCGGTTGCCGACGCTGAGCGCCGTGCACCGTATCTGATCCTGGAAAATAACAAAGCCACTCAAATCAGTGGTGTGCAAATGTTCAATGGCGGTATCGGCATTGCCATTAAATCTGGTCAGCCGCTTCTGGAAGCCATTGAGATAATAGGCAGTAAATTTACTGCTGTTATGATTGAAGGCGAAGCCAATGTTACCCTGCGTCACTGTTTGCTGGACGGGAGTAACACATCAGGTGTGGTGGTGAGTGATTTTGCCAAACTTAAAATTAACGATTGCACGATTCGCAACAACTTCCCTTTCCACATCCAAAATGCATCCAGCTATGAGATTGATGCTACGGGTAACGCCTGGGATCCAAAAGCAACCACATCCAATTTACTGGGCAAAATAAGGACAGAATAATGAAAAAGGTATGTATAGCGCTGGCATTGATGCTACCCGGTTTTTCAGGATTGGCTGCAAATGCGCATTACGAAGAATGGACGGCCGCGGGCGGTAAAGTAAACTGGACCACCGGGCAAATTGCGGCGGAAGGATACGGATTGCCTCCAGCCAATGCGGTGGGTAATGCGGGGCCGTTACTGGCGTGTCGCGCAGCGGTGGTTGATGCCCAGCGCAACCTGCTTGAGGCTACCCAGGGCGTGCGGGTAACCGCAACAACGGTGATCGATAATTACATGCTCAATAATGATGAGGTAAAGAGTCAGGTTGAGGGTGTGATCCGCAATGCCCGCATACTGAGTCGGACCCCGGCACCAGATGGAAGCTGTAAAATAGAAATGGCAATCAATCTGGGCGGCCCGGCATCAAAAGCCGTATACAACGAACTGTACAAGCCCGCAGGGCTGCAAAGCTGGGTTAAGCAACCACTCGAGTGGCTGGCACTGGCGATAGTGCCCAAAGCCTACGCCCAGGATGATGTGCCTTTGGAGAAAGCCCCCTGGCTGGTGGAAGTGGAAAAAGTAAAAGGCCGGTTAGCCGTGCTTGAGCAGGAACTTGCCACTCAGAGACGTCAGGATGCAACGCCTGCGATTAAACCTGATACACAGCCAACCGGACTGGTAGTGGATGCGCGGGGCAGTAACTTTATTCCTTCGTTAAGCCCTAAAATTCGTCAGCTTCGCGGTGGTATTGTGTATCCTGACTCCACTGCAGAAAAGAGCGACCGGTTATTGGAGCGGGGCCAACTGGTGTCGTTGTTTGCCCGCGACGTAGACTTTGCTGTGCAACATCCGGTGGTAGGTAGTCGCCCATTGCTGGTTAAAGCTCTGCGTACTTACGGTGATACCCGTACCGAAATTGTACTGGCAACCGAGTACGCCCAACGTATTGAAGCACTCAATGAAAGCGGATTCTTTAGTGAGGCAGGCGTAATCATCGTGTTGGATTAACACCATCAGTAAGACGAGCCAGTTATCAGACAAATCTGATGGCTGGCCGTTCGGCAATCCGTTCGGCAATCCGTTCGGCAATCCGATTGGCTATCCGATCGGCTAGCCATGACCCCGGCCATTAGGGCATACTACCGGCCTGTAATATTCATACTTTTTCCTATGCCAGAACTTACTCACCGACATACGTTTGCACTTCCAAGTCATTGTAAACAGCTAGAGTCCTTCACATCAGTAGCGTCACTGCTGGCCGCCTACCGCACCGATATGCCGGTGTACATACTGGGTGGCGGCAGTAACAGTATCTTTATAGACGATTTCGAAGGCCTGGTTCTGGTGAATGACATTAAGGGCATCGATGTTCAGCACGATGAAGAGGGTGTGCGTCTCACTGTAGGTGGTGGTGAAAATTGGCATGATCTCGTGACTTACACCGTTGAGCAAGGTTGGCATGGCCTTGAAAATCTGGCACTCATTCCCGGTTCAGTGGGCGCGGCCCCTATCCAGAATATCGGTGCCTATGGCCTTGAAGTGGGTGAGCGCATAGAAAAGGTAGATGTGGTGGTACTGGATACCGGTGAGCAGTTCAGTTTGTCTCAGCAGGCATGTGAATTTGGTTACCGCGACAGCGTTTTTAAACGGCCGGAGCACAACAAATGGATTGTCACCCACGTGCACTTTTTTCTGCCGCATAATGCTGTGCCTATCACCCGTTATGCTGAACTGGACGCACTGATTAACCCCACCGCTAAGGACATTTTTAACACCGTAATTGCGGTGAGACAGCGCAAATTACCCGATCCTAAATTACTGGGTAATGCCGGGAGCTTCTTTAAAAATCCGGTGATCAGCAAACAACACTATACTGAATTATGTGGGCGCTACGGCACTGTACCGGGCTTTGAGGTAGATGCCGCTAACGTGAAGGTGCCTGCAGCCTGGTTAATTGATAATGCGGGATTTAAAGGGCAGTGCCGGGACGGCGTATGCAGTTATCAGCATCAACCTCTGGTACTGGTGAATCAGTCTGCAACGTCTGGCCTTGCCGTTGTGGCGTTTGCCCGGGAAATTATCGACACCGTTTACACCCGGTTTGGTGTTCAGCTCGAGCCTGAAGTCAGACTGGTAGGAAAAACAGGATTGGTGACACTATGAAACCCAAAGCACGTGAAGTCCGGCAAACCTTGTTGAGCACCTTGGCCGACGGTGAATTTCACTCTGGTGAAACGCTGGCGCAAACACTTGGGTTGTCGCGCACGGCCATTGCTGGCCATATTACCCAGCTAACGGGCTGGGGGCTGGATGTGTTCAAAGTAAAAGGAAAGGGTTACAAGTTAAACCGACCGCTCATTTTGTTAGACGAAGCCCAAATAACACAGCGGATCCACATGCCACTCAAAGGCAAGGTGCGCGTTGCCCAGGTTATCGAGTCTACTAATACGGAGCTGAAGGAGGGTTCCACTCCCCGAGCTAATGGTGATGTGATCCTGGCTGAAATTCAGACGGCAGGCCGGGGACGTCATGGTCGTCAGTGGCTGGCACCGGTTGGTGGTAGTCTCACTATGTCGATGTACTGGCGATTTAACGACGGTTACCAGAGTATGGCCGGGCTGTCTTTGCTGGTGGGCATTGCAGTGTGTCAGGCGCTAAAGGATTGCGGACTGGACGATGCGCGCCTCAAATGGCCAAACGATGTGTATTTATATGGGAAAAAACTCGCAGGCGTATTGATTGAAGTGGAAGGGCAATTGGGTGCCCCAGCCGACAGTATCATCGGGATTGGACTTAACGTAACCGTGCCCGAAAACGAATTCGATGTAGGTCAGCCACACATAGATATGAGTCAGGTGTTAGGGGCCGAAATCAACCGCAACGACGTAGCTGCGCGGATAATCGAACAATTGTGGACCTTGTTGCCCGCATTTACACAGCGGGGCTTCGAGCCGTTTGTCTCAGACTGGCAGGAACTGGATTGGTTTGCCGACCGCACGGTAGTCATTAAAGCTGGTAATAAACGTATCAGCGGTATTAACCGGGGCATTGACGCCAGTGGTGCGCTGTTACTGGAAACCAGCGACGGTATAACCCGTTTTCACGGTGGCGAGGTAAGTTTGCGTGCAGGCTAACAAGGTGTTGTTGGTGGATACAGGGAATACCTGTATTAAATATCGCTGGTTATCTGATGCCAGTGACGACATCGAAATAGCGGGTACCGTTGAATTGCTATTGGAGCGACTTGCTCACACCGACGTCGAGCAGGTGTATTTATCTAATGTAGCTAATCAGGAGGCCGAGCAGGCGCTTACCGCGTTTTGTTCGGCCCGCAATATCACTTTGCATGTTATTGCTACACCTCAGCAGGCCTTTGGCATTAAAAACAGTTATAAGAATCCACAAAAAATGGGCGTGGATCGCTGGTTAGCAATGGTGGGCGCGGCAGGCAGAACCAATTTACCGTTTGCGGTTATCGACGCCGGAACTGCAATAACCGTTGATTTTGTGGCAGATGGTCAACATTTAGGCGGTTGGATCCTGCCTGGCTATCAAACGATGAAAAATGCATTGGTTAGTGCAACAAAACGTGTCACTCAGGATAAAAATGTGCCCAAACAGCTTTTGGCTGGTACAGACACGGAAGAATGCGTTGCTATGGGCTGTCTGGCTGCGGTGCAGGGGGCGGTAATTGCTGCCAAGCGGTATTTAGCTGAACAATTTGATGAATATTTAGTCATTTGCACCGGTGGTGATAAAAATCTGCTGACAAGTGCCGAGGGGAGTGGTAACCTCAGCGCCGCGAATTTGGTGATAGACGGCCTAGCCCGCTATGCTGAAAATGCTTCTTTTGATTGAGATTGCTCAATTAAACGTCGAGTTGGTAAATAAATGACCACTTAGACAAAAAAAAGAAAAATTTTCGCAAAAGACTATTGCACCGAGTGATTCATTACTCTAGAATTCGCACCCACTTGATGAGGAGCCGACTTAGCTCAGTTGGTAGAGCAACTGACTTGTAATCAGTAGGTCGCCAGTTCGATTCCGGCAGTCGGCACCATTCATCAATCTCTGGAGGGGTTCCC
>NZ_JBLBUE010000100.1:0-12471 GCF_047290655.1 Alteromonas sp. AMM-1
GCACAAGGCACCCAGCGCATTAGTAACGCCTTTCGGAGCAGACAAGACTACAGCAGCACCATCTGCCTGGTGAATGGTCGTGCTAATCTCGGTCACCCGCAAGTAACGCGTTGCATCGGCCAGAGATGAACCACCAAACTTTAAGACTTTCATTGAATGCTCCTTGACTGCATTGTTATGGGCCAGCTTGCCCCTTTCGTTACCGCAAAAAAAAACCCGCTCTTTTCAGGGCGGGCTTTCGATGTCTGTTTGCTTACGCGCACTAGCCAGCGACCGCCCTCCAAGAGGTGGTAATCATCATGCCGGTAGTGCTAATAATCGTCTTCATGCGTTCAATTTGCCGTATAGACGTCTATATGTCAACAGGCTTTGCGCATTTTTCAGACCGTTCTGATCATTTCGTTCTTGTCGGTGGCAATATGCTAATAACGCGCGAGCGCACCTGAAGAAAAAATGTATAGAGAACCGCAATTACCGTCCGGATTATTTATTTACTGTCGCTGGAGTCTGGAGACTTAAAGCATCGCAAGTGCGATGTTCGTGCTGTCTTAACCACTTTCTAATTATTCATTTCGTTTTTATTATTTTTTTGAGCGCGCATGTTACCACAACTGAAAGAGAGTTTAACCTGCAATTTTATACGGAATAGGTTCGCCAGAATTACTTTCGGCAAGATAGCCGCTACTTGTGTAGCGGCTTTTGAACTCAGTGCCCTGATGGCCTTATAGGGGGATAGCTATTTATTCGAATGAAAACTGACCTGGTAAGTATACCGCTTTTGTTCAAGTAAAAAGGCTTTATGTGTACTCGGGCTCCAGGAATCATCGCCCCCAACGCCCATGTGCGCATGATCAATGTACACAAACACACAATCCTGGGCATATAGATCACAAGTATGTTTGGCAGCGTCTAATTGAGCCTGCCCATATTCACTCACACTAAAATGAAACGTACCGGTTACGTTCAGATTCCCAACCGACAATGCCCGACAATTGCAGCGCAAGCCATTGTCAGTCGGATAAATATAGCGCGTTTGCATATCGGTTAGATTCGAACAATAGTTTCCAAATCTGGCACTAGCCAGCCTGTCCGGATAGTTTTCGTGAGGCCCCATACCCAACCAGTTCACCTCAATACCGCTATTTCCGACGCCAGGCTGATTCAGCTCCGACACTACCGCAGGAATTGCGGTTTGAATGCCTATACGAGGCATGGGTGGTAAACAATCATCAAGTAAAACATCTACCGTAAGATTGAGTTGTGCAGATGGACTGATGATGTAGGTCCACTTTGTTGAAGCTACGAGCATATCTGCGTAGTGATATTCAAATATGGAAGTTACGCGGACATCCTCTGAACTTTGCAGGACACGGAAGTCTGTACATGTTCGTTCCCAACTGCCAATACCGGCCCGACGCCAACGTGACTCCCACGCATTAGGGTCTGGGTTGTTGACTTCACTTACTCCGATGTCGTTGTCCAGCGGAGCCCTGAAAAAATGATCTTCTATTGGTGCACTCAGTGTTTCTCCTTTTGCAGTTAACCAGGAAATAAGCAAGCCATCTTCCTTATCAAAGCTAAAGGTATTTTCAGCAATGCGTACGCTAAGGGTTTGTTCATCCTCCAGAACGGCTCCCCGTCCATCAGCATAATTCTCTTCAGGCCACGCGGTTACGCCGGTCAAAAACCCGGCGAATCCAGCCTTGTTATCGAGCGCTAACTGAATGGTGTCAGTTATATGCCCTGCCGAAGCCCAAGGGCAGTCCCGCGCTAACATTACGTCAATATTAAGGTGGTAAGTCGCACCAGGGTTCATCTGTACATCAGGCAAAACAGAGATCACCATACTGCTTTGCGGCGCAATATGCAGCGCTATTTCACCCTGTTGGACTGACTTACCGTTTTCCAGGATCTGCCAACGTGCAATTTCATTGTCTACGGTTCGGAACAAGTAATCGCTCGTAACGCAAACCTCAATGACGGGGACTTGCTGAACCAATGAAAAACTTAAATGTTGCTGACAAAATTTGGCTTCCTGCAAATGAGGATGTGGCGTTCTGTCTGGAAACAGCAAGCCATTGATACAAAACTGTCTGTCATTTTCCTCGTCACCAAAATCACCGCCATAGGCCCAATAGGCCTCTCCGCTATTGGTATACTTGGTTAATCCCTGGTCGACCCAATCCCAAATAAACCCACCCTGCAAGCGCGGGTATGCCTTAAATGCAGCCCAATACTCGTCAAAGCTACCCAGGCTGTTACCCATAGCATGTGCATATTCACAAAGAATCACTGGACGATGTTCACCAGGCAAGGATAACCATTTTTTGATTGACCACTTAGGTACGGCTTCATCTTTAATGTCTGTATTAACACGGGCATACATAGGGGCAATGATATCGGTAGAAGATGTGTTTGCCCCGCCACCTTCGTACTGGACTGGGCGGGAAGGATCGAATGATTTTGCCCAACCATACATAGCGTCGTGCGTTGGCCCATGACCGCATTCATTTCCAAGCGACCAGATAATGATGCAGGCGTGGTTTTTATCACGTTCAACCATTTGTGTGAATCGCGCAAGATAAGCCCCTGCCCAAAGGGGATCCCGAGATAGCCGGCCCATCGGGAACATGCCATGGGTTTCAATATTTGCTTCATCAACTACATATAAGCCGTATTCATCACACAACTCATACCAACGAGAATGGTTCGGATAGTGTGCAGTACGTACTGCGTTAAAGTTATTTTGCTTCAACAGTTTAATATCCTCGAGCATACCGGCTTCGTCAATCGCATGGCCTGTTTCAGGATGGTGCTCATGACGGTTTACTCCGCGTATAAGCGCTGGCTTACCGTTGATCAGCAGTTGTCCGTTTTTCATTTCAATGGTTCTGAAACCAATATTATACGCTTCCCTGTCGACAACCTCGTTTGCGCTGTTTAAAAGCGACACGACTATTCGGTACAAGTGTGGCGTTTCGGCTGACCAGTGCTGGGGCGACTCAACCTTTAGCGTTTGAAAAACAACATCGTTCCAACCGCCTTTTTCATCAACGCGCTTGTTGTTCGCACCTGAAATCAATTGCTCAGTGACGGCCTTACCAGCATCAAACAATTGAATACCTACTTGGTAGTCGGCCGGAGCTTTAATGGCCGTGCGAACGGTTACCAGACCATCCCGATAACAGGCATCCAGTGACGGTGTAGCAAATACGTCCTGAATATAACATTGCGGTTTGGCTACCAGATTGACATCCCGGAAAATGCCACTTAACCACCACATATCCTGATCTTCGAGGTAACTTCCGTCAGACCACCGAATTACCATCACAGCCAGGTGGTTTACCCCTTCAACTAAAACCTTTGACAAGTCAAACTCTGCGGGCAAGCGACTGTCTTGCGAATAACCAATATAAGTTTCGTTGCACCACAAATGAAACGCACTGTTTACGCCGTTGAACACAATATGATTGCGGTTCTGAAGAGACGCTTTAGTTAAGGTAAACGTGGTTCGGTAGCATCCGGTTGGGTTGTCAAAGGGTACAAAAGGCGGGTTAACTTCAAAGGGATATTTTACATTACAATAAATAGGCTTATCGAAACCCTGAAGCTGCCAGTTTGATGGTACCTGAATGGGATGCCATTTATCTGCCTCACCGACAGGTAGAACCCTTTCGATAAAGTGTTCAGGTACCGCTTGAGGGGCACTATATAACCGAAAATCCCATACTCCGTTTAAACTACGAATTTGCGCATTCGTGTTTTGAATGGCATCTTCCAGTGAAATAAAACCGTGATGAGGACTATGTGCGCCTACTCTATTACGCTGAAATACCACAGGATTTTGCCAATCATTTTGAGCCACAATCTGAGCAACGGTTGCCATCTTTTTTACCCTTTGTACTGTGTCGCTAAAACTAAGCGAATACCCTTTAAAAAAGCCACTAGCCCCTGCAGAACGGCAGAAACTCCGGCGATTTAAATGCGTTAATTGTCGCCGTGAAATATAGCGAATATTTCTGAAATACTTTATGCTTTAATCTTGCATTTATTTAACCAAAACTATCATTTTAACAAATATGCAACTCACCTTTACAGACGTTGTGAATATAGGACCTCGATGCTATGAGCGCTTCATTGATATTGAAAATGCGCCTGAAATTAGCAGTGTGGGTATTGAACTGGCTGGTTGCTCGAATTTATCAGGGGAATATGTTGTAGGCCGGGTTATGCCTCCCAATCACACGCTGTTTTATTCGCTTAATGGTACCGGGATGTTTCGCACGCCAGCAGGAAACCTCGCACTGAACGAGGGTGAGTTAATTGTTCTGCCGGCAAAACAAAGTTTTGAAGTCAGTATAACTTGTGAGCAATGGGATATTATTTGGCTGAACCTATCTGATTGTCATACATGGCAAGCATTCGCAAAAGAAAAGGCCTGTGTTGTACAACATGCAGCCCTGGAGGGGCTTCACTTCGCAATGGAATCCTTGTACCTTGAAAACGCACCGCAGAACCGACAAGCCGCGCTGCACATCGCAACGAGTTACCTTTACCGGTTATGCGACAAACTGCGCCACTCATACATGACCGAAAAAGCGCAAGAGCACCGCCCCAAAACACTACACGCCAATAGATTAAACGCGCTTTTCGCTGCCATAGACAAACAATTGCAATTCGATTGGAACATTGAAAGACTGTGTGAAAAAGCCCACTATTCCGCACCTCATTTACACAGACTGTGTTTACAGGCATATGGAAGAAGCCCCATGCAGCAGGTTATTCACATGCGAATGCAAAGAGCTAAAAGCTTGCTTAAAAGTACCCAGTGGCCTGTCTCATATATTGCCAGCTACGTTGGATACGCCAATGTATTTACTTTCTCAACGCGCTTCAAAAAATCAGTTGGAATGTCACCGACTACGTTCAGGAGTCTGAATACATAACGACATTCAGCTTGCTCTGCTGAATGCCGGTTTGTCTGAATTCTATTGCCGAACTTTAGTTAAAATGTAACTTTCCAGTGTTGACTGCTGTTCAAAACTCAACCTCAAACCATGTTTTGTGCGACGCCAAATAATATCTTCCAGTGTCATCGCCCATTCCTGTTCAATTAAGTAGTCAACTTCGGCCTGAAAAAGTCCCGCGCCAAAGTCAATGCCCATACTATCTGGCGATGTCGCACTTTTAAGAAATTTCTTGCACAGCATGCCGTATTGCCTTGCATAACGCTGCGCCACATCTTTAGGTAACCACGTATATTCTTTCATTAACAAACTCACCAGCGCCGTCTGACTGCCAAATGTCCCCCCTGGCAATAACGCGGTTTTGGTCCAGGCCTTTTTGGCTCGAGGGAAACAACTTGCCAGTTTATCTACTGCATGCTCCGCGAGTTTGCGATATGTGGTGATTTTACCTCCAAACACATTCAGCAAAACAGGCTTTCCTTTTTCGCCAACCAGTTCAACCTTGTAATCGCGGGTTAATTCCTGTGCAGAAGCATTCTTCTCCTCAAGCAATGGTCTAACGCCGCTGTAAGAATGAATTATGTCATTCGTTGTCGTTTTTGACTTGAAATAACTATTTATTACTTCAAGGAGATACGTTGTTTCAGCATCTGAAATCGACGCTTTCGAAGGATCCCCGGTATAGTTTTCATCTGTAGTGCCAACCAGTGAAAACTCACCTTCATAGGGAATAACAAACACGATCCGGCCATCTTTATTCTGAAGAATATACGCCTCATCGGTATCATAAATTCTGCGCACGATAATGTGGCTGCCTTTCACCATTCTCATCGATTTTGGATTAGCCACACCAGCCACTCTATCCAAAAATGAGACAGCCCATGGACCAGCAGCATTAACGATTGCCTTGGCGAAGATTGTAAACGTTTCCCCTAAAACAGACTTCAGTTCAACCTTCCAAAGACTACCTTCCTTTTTGGCACTGATGCACTCAGTCCGCGGATAAATAGTTGCCCCACGGTCACTCGCAGCAATGGCATTTAAAATTACTAGTCGGGCATCATCGACCCAACCATCGGCGTATTCAAAGCAAGTAGAGATACTATTTACCAGCGGGCCATTCTGACTGGTAGTGACTTTTCTTGAGCGTGGTAACACATTTCGCTTCGCTAACGAATCGTAAAGGAACAAGCCTATGCGTATCATCCAGGCTGGGCGCAAGTGCTTCTGATGCGGGAGTCTGAAACGCAAAGGCCACATGATATGAGGGGCTTTATTGAGCAACACTTCCCGCTCTGCCAACGCCTCTTTTACCAATCTGAATTCAAAGTGCTCCAAATAACGAAGTCCACCGTGAATCAGTTTACTGCTTGACGACGATGTTGCACCGCCCAAATCGCCTTTTTCACACAAGGCAACAGACAGTCCTCTGCCCACAGCGTCCAACGCTATGCCAGTGCCATTGACTCCTCCGCCAACAACTAACACATCAACCACATGTTCAGATTGATTTTCGAATTTCATACCGCGCCCTTTCACGCCTATTAATTTTTACATTTTCACCTTGCAAAGGAAAGCATGTCAACAAAAAAGAAAAATAAAGAACAAAAAGGAAAATACGAAAAGTAAAAAAAAATAAATTAGATATCAAAAAACATTAACCAATGAAAGCTAACTGGTTATAAGAATGGAATTTTTTATATGATGTTCGAATGAAAGGCAGTTGCGCAAAATAGCCATTTCACGCTAGGCCATTGCATAGAAAAATGACAAAAGAGGATGTCAGAAACAATTTTGATACTCTAAGCGAATGAGGGACTTATCAGGCCAGCACGAATTTTATCTCGTTATCCTTAATGATTTCCATAATGCCTGATGGTGGAGTTTTGTCGCATACCAGACAATTAATTTGTGAAATATGCCCCTGTTCTACCATCGCTTTACGTTCAAATTTACTGTAATCAGCCGCAAGTATAACGTGTTCGGTATGCTTCAGAATTGCCTGCGATACTTTTACTTCCCTGAAGTCGAAATCCAGTAATGCACCGTCGGCACTGATCCCACTGATACCAATGATGCCATAATCCATTCTAAACTGACTAATGAAGTCGCACGTTGCCTCCCCTATGATTCCACCATCGCGATAACGTACTTCACCTGCGGCGATAATTACCGAAAAGTCTGATTTTGCTGAGAGAATAGTCGCAACATGAATATTATTCGTCACTACGTGAAGGTTCTTATGATTCAGCAACTTTGTTGCGATCATCTCTGTTGTTGTGCCGATATTGATAAACAGTGAAGCTCCGTCGGGGATCATCGCGGCTACCGCCTCCGCAATTTTCTCTTTTACCTGACTATTTTGTGTTTTGCGATCCTGATAGGGCGTATTTTCCCAGGTCTTGTTCAGTCCTGCGCCGCCGTGATAACGATTCACCACCCCACTCTCTGCAAGTTGATTCAAATCTCGGCGAATGGTCTGTGGTGTCACCTGACAAGTAGACACTAAATCATCAATAGACATAAATCCATGCTGTTTGATTAGCCCAACAATTTTTTCGTGTCTTTGCGTCTGATTCATCAATTACTCAACTATCATCAAAATAGATGCCAAGTATACGTGTTTACTGGCCAACTTCCCACGCGTAAAAGCACAGCAAATGTTCGATTGCGAAAACCAAGCATTGTTAATCGAGTGTAAATGTAGCAAAATCCTGTAAAAATACCGTTAGGATGATGCTCATGAAACACCATATTCTTGCTATTGACCAAGGCACAACAAGCTCACGTAGTATTATTTTCTCTTCAGAAGGTAAAATTGAGGGTATTGCTCAGCAAGAATTCTCTCAAAAATACCCGAATGATGGTTGGGTCGAACACGACCCAGAAGAAATCTGGCAAAGTGTTATCACTACACTCAAAAGCGTCTTTGATAAAACAGCAATTACACCCTCACAAATCGCATCGGTGGGGATTACCAATCAACGGGAAACGACTTTGGTTTGGCACAAGGAAACGGGGAAACCTGTATACCCTGCAATAGTGTGGCAAGACCGAAGAACGGCACAAATTTGCAGAGAACTCAGCGAAGATGAGAGCCTGGTTAATTACATCAGCGAAACAACCGGCCTGCTGTTGGACCCGTATTTTTCAGCAACCAAAGTTGCCTGGATTCTGGATAATGTGGAAGGTGCAAGAAAGCAAGCTGAAAATGGAGAGTTGCTCTTTGGCACTGTAGATACTTTTCTTATTTGGCGTCTAACCGGTGGAAAATCGCATAAAACTGACGCAACTAACGCGTCGCGAACCATGCTTTTTGATATCAATAAACAGTGTTGGGACAGCAGGTTGCTGTCTGCTTTCAAGATTCCATCCTGCATGTTGCCTGAAGTCATGGACTGTGCCGCAAATTTTGGGGTAATTGACGAAAGTCTGCTCGGTAGTGCGATTCCAATTTCAGGCGTAGCGGGAGACCAGCAGGCTGCGTTAGTGGGCCAGGCATGCTTCGAGAAAGGCATGGCAAAAAGCACCTACGGTACTGGGTGCTTTATGATTTTAAACACTGGTGATACACCACTTCGGTCTAAGAACAGACTATTGACAACCGTAGGCTACAGACTCAATGGCAATACCACCTACGCTCTGGAAGGAAGCATTTTCATGGCTGGAGCAACCGTTCAATGGTTGCGTGACGGCCTGAAGTTAATTGACGATGCAGCTGAAACGGAGGCGTTAGCAAGACTCGCCAGACAAGACAATGGCGTATTCCTGGTTCCAGCATTTACCGGACTGGGCGCCCCCTATTGGGACCCTGACGCCCGTGGCGCCATTCTGGGTTTAACTCGCGATACAGGAATAAGTGAAATCGTGGCGGCCGGATTGCAATCCGTTTGTTATCAGACAAAGGATTTGCAAAAGGCAATGGAGAGTGACGGTGCCCGTCCCACTACAATCCGCGTTGATGGGGGGATGTCCAGGAATGATTGGGTAATGGGATTTCTTTCAGACATTCTGGGGGCGGAAGTAGAGCGGCCAAAAATTACCGAAACTACAGCATTGGGCGCGGCGTTCCTGGCAGGCCTGCAAGTTGGTGTATTTAAGGGTGTGGATGATCTTATCCAGTGCTGGCAGAGCGACACTGTGTTTACCCCCCGGCTCACAAAAATACAACGTGATCATGCCTATTGCGGATGGGTTGCAGCAGTTGAGAGGATTCGCTGCAAGTAAGTTCGTTTATTTTCGTTTTATAACCAAATGTGGTTATTTTTCATTGTTAAATATAAAAAAATTTTTATAACAATGTAGTTACATCGTAAATTTGTGCTAATATGACCGCAGAAGGTAAACGTTTAACCGGTCACCTTCTGTAAAATAATACCTATTTTTCATAAGCTTAAATAGAAACCAACCCGATTTCGATACTAAGCAACATGATAAGAAAATGTTAATCTATATTAATAAAGGCATTTTTAATCGTGATTGAAATGGAAAATAAGTTGAAAGCAGCCTACTCATGGAGAAACACAGTGACACATAAAATCAACACATCACAGTTAGGCCCTATTGCAAAACGCACTCTTTTAGGTGTTGCCATCGCATCTGCCCTACACACACCAATTTCAGTTGCCCAACAGGACGCTACACCTAATGATGACCAGGTAGAAATAATCGAGGTCAGGGGGTTTACCAGTTCATTAAAAGCATCAATGCTGGATAAGAAGGCTTCTGATGTAGTGTATGATGGTATTACTGCTGAAGATTTAGGCAAATTTCCCGACCAGAACGTCGCGGAATCATTACAAAGAATTACAGGTGTTGCCATCGACCGTTCTGGTGGTGAAGGACAATACATTACCGTTCGTGGTTTTGGTCCTGACTTCAACACAGTACTGGTTAACGGACGTCAAATCGCTACTGAAAATCAGGGGCGTTCATTCAGCTTCGACACGCTTCCTGCTGAACTGATAAGCGGCGCGAAAGTTTATAAGAGCCCGCTGGCTTCCATGCAGGAAGGCGGTATCGGTTCAACGGTAGAAATTACTACTGCGCGCCCATTTGCTTTTGACGGTTTTAAAGCCGTAGCCAGTGTTAAAGGTATGTACGAAAGCATATCTGAAGAGACTTCGCCACAAATGTCGGGGCTGATTACCAATACCTTCGCCGACGGTAAACTGGGTGTATTGGCCGCAGCATCATTCCAACAGCGTAAATTGCAAACCAACATGCTGGAATCACGTTACTGGCGTCCGGGTGTTAGTATTACTGATCGTTCAGAAGCAAATAACCCAGCTTATGCCAACAACGCCCAGTACAACGGTGTTTATATTCCACAGAACTTTGACCAAATTGTTGACCTGGTAGACCGTCAAAGAACCTCTGGTACACTGGTAGTTCAATACGCGCCCAGCGATGACATGACATTGACATTTGATGGCTTGTATTCAAAATTTGAAGTTGATTCAGACGCACACAGTGTTGGTCACTGGTTCTCCGACAGTAACCTGGACAACCTGTCATTTACTGAGAATGGCAGCCTTGCTGGCGTTACCAGTACCGTCGTTGACGGCGTAGGTGGCGCAACAGACTTCATCCGTCGTCGTTACGGTCGCGATGTGGAAATTCAAGCTTTTGGCACTAATGTAGAATGGTTGATCAACGACAATCTGACAGCCAATATCGATATTTCAACTTCAACAGCGAAAGATGGCAGCGGTGGCGATAACTTCTTTACTGTTGTTGGTTACAACAACGAATACAGTGTCGATTTTACCGGCGCAACCCCTACACTTACAGTAGCAGGCGGCGATGCGGCGCTTCAGACTCCATCATTGGGCAGAATGCACTATAACGAACGCAATGGTTTCGATACCGAAGATACCATTAGTGAATATCGCGCAGACTTCACGTGGGTGCCCGACACTGACTCAGCCTTCCACAAAGCTGATTTTGGTGTGTATTATCAGGATCGTGAAAAAACAAACACCCGCTTGTTTGCCTCTGCCTGTAACGTATATTGCGGATACAATTTTGATCTGCCCGACGAACTATTATCTGTTTTTACAGCGAAGAACTATTTCGGTGGCGTACCAAATCAATGGCTAACCTACGATCCTGAAGCGTTTTTTGCTTATGCGACATCTGACGCTGCTGTTCAGCAAATTGCAAATGCCACCGGTCTTTCATTTGATGAGGTGCGGGCAACTATCGATGCTACCAATATTGCGAATCCTCAGCCTGGTAATGATTCATTTGCAGTAAGAGAAGAAGTGCTGAGTGCTTATGCACAGTTCTATTTCTCTACTGAAATTTCTGACATGCCACTGGATGTTAATTTTGGTTTCCGTTACAGCGAGACTGACACTTCTGTTGATGGAACCAGCCAGATCGTTAAAGATCTTCAGCCCATTCCAAATGACCCGTCAGATTTGAACATTGTGTATGAAACAGACTTTGGTACTGCGGTTAACGAAACGAACAGTTACGCGTCCCTGCTTCCAAACCTGAACGTTAAGTTACATTTAACCGATGATCTGCACCTGCGTTACGCCTACTCAGAGACGCTTACTCGCCCTATGATGGACGACCTGGTTCCTGTGTTCAACGTTACCGTGTCACGTCCGGGTAACTTACAGGCGCAGGCTGGTAATACCGCGCTGCAACCATATAAAGCAACGAGCTGGGATGTATCTTTAGAATGGTATTACGACGATACCAGCTATTTCTCTGCAGCAGCATTTAACAAGGAAGTAGAAGACTTTATCGCTGGTGATGTAGCCGATGAATCTCTGTTCCTGGACAGCGGCGAATATGTATTTAGCGTACTGCGCCCCAGAAACGGTGAAACACTGGAAGTTGAAGGTCTTGAACTTGCCTGGTTGCACACGCTTGAGAATGGCTTTGGTATTCAGGCTAACGCCACTATCGTAAACTCCGACGCTGAGTTCAGCCTGCCTGGCCTGGGTAACTCACAGAACATCACCGTTTTCTATGAAAAGGATGCGTTCCAAGCGCGTATCGCGATGAACAACCGCGAAACCTTTATGCAGGAAGCCGTAAGTTCACTGGGTGGTACAGAGCCTCGTTTTACTGAAACCTATACTCAGTTCGACATGAGTGTAAGCTATGACGTAAACGAAACCTTTACCGTGTTCTTCGAAGGTATCAACATTACTGATGAAGAATTAACACGTCGCGGACGTTTGTCGGAGCAATTTGTTCAGCAGGTTGCTGACGGCGCACGTTACGCTGTAGGTGTTCGCGCTAACTTTTAATTAAATCTAAACTGTACAGGGGGCAACGTCGCCCCCTTTTTGTCTTTACACTGCTGAGGAGTTTTACGTGTCAGGCAGCTTAACTCAACTAGTCGTTTTCATTTTCATTACCGCTCTTATTGGTCTCCTGACTTATTTAAAGTGTCGTGGTCACAACCACAGTAAAGCCAACGAGAACAAAGAATATTTCCTGGCGGGCGGCGGACTGACCTGGATTTTTGTTGCTGGCTCCA
>NZ_JBLBUE010000101.1:0-12436 GCF_047290655.1 Alteromonas sp. AMM-1
GGCATTGTGAGTGGCAAACTGCGGATATATAGAATCGCGGTAGGCGAGCAAGCGGTTTGCGCAGGCGTGATAAGACACGTCCGTTGACGACTTACGGGTAAACACCGGGAAACCATCCAATCCCGCCATTTGGGTAAGCTTGATTTCAGTATCCCAATACGCGCCTTTTACCAGCCGCACCATCATCTTACGGCCGACATCCTGCGTGAGTTCCCGCAACCATTCAATTACGTGAATAGCACGCTTCTGATAGGCTTGCACCGCCAGGCCAAACCCTTCCCAGCCTGCCAGTTCGGGATCGCGGAACACCGTTTCAATAATATCCAGTGAAGTTTCCAGGCGATCCGCTTCTTCAGCATCAACCGTTAATCCAATATTGTATTCCTTTGCCATCAGACACAATGCTTTGAGTTTGGCTGGCAGTTCAGCCATTACACGCTCATACTGCACAAACTCATAGCGCGGATGAATAGCAGACAGCTTTACCGAGATCCCGGGCGATTTACGTGGCCCCTTTCCACCAGCAGCTTTACCGATGACTTTGATCGCTTTTACATACGACTCATAGTAGCGGTTAGCATCTTTGGCAGTTCGCGCCCCTTCGCCCAGCATGTCATAGCTGTAGACATAGCCTTTCTTTTCTTTCTCAATCGCCCGTTCAACGGCATTTTCAATGGTTTCGCCCATCACAAACTGGCGGCCCATTACCTTCATGGCAATATTCATGGCACGGCGTATTACAGGTTCACCCAGACGCCCTAATGTTTTCTTGAGCAGGCCGAACTGCTCACTCTTGCGCTTGTCGGCGTAATTCACCATATTACCGGTGAACAGCAATCCCCACGAAGAGGCATTTACAAATAAGGATTCGCTGTTGCCCAAATGCGGTGTCCATTGTCCTTTAGAGAGCTTGTCGCGAATCAATTCGTCCTGGGTGGCTTTATCTGGCACGCGCAATAAGGCTTCTGCCAGACACATAAGCACTACACCCTCAGCAGTGGACAACGAATATTCATTTAGCAGTGCGTCCACGCCGCCATGACTTTCCTGCTCGCGGCGAATTTGCAGCACCATACGGCGTGCTCGTTCCCAGGCGCGGCTGCGCGCTCTTGGGTTCACTTCCGCGATAGGTAAAATCTGGTCAACCGCGTCGGTCTCAGGAATGCGATAGAAATCCCTGATCCGCTGGCGGATTGGACTGGCCGTAGAAAAAGTGCGTTGCGTTAACATTGAACCCCTTTGTGTACAATCTGTCGTATAAAAAGTTAATATGCTTACCGTCTTTCATGCGGTAGTAGTTTACGTTGCCACTGCGTTTTGTCGGAACGCATCAGGTTAATCCCTATAGTGTAGCGAAAGGCTGACACGCCGCCTATGCTCTGTGATTAACGGTCCGCAGATAACGCGTGTAGTAACGTACTATTTAGTTGCCACAGTATCGGGCTGAAATGGGTGCGTCAAGGCTATCCCGACGCTTAGCAGGATTCATGCGGTATGTGAAGGTGAACCGTATATAAAGCGTGCTGTTCGGCGCTGCCAGAATGCAAAATCAGCAGCCGGGACATCTATTTTTTAAAGGAGTGATTCATGCAAAGTAAAGCGGGAAAACTGGCAACCTGGACACTGGCCATCTTATTAGTGCCAGTTGTGCTGTATTGGTTGTTCGCAGACAGTCTGATCAAGTCTGTGCTGGAGTCTCAACTCACACAGTCGTATGGTGCCGAGGTGAATATTGGGCAGTTTGAGCACCACTTATTTCCGCTTAGCGTTAGCATTGATTCCATTGAACTAACGAATCCGGCCAAACCAGATCGCAATCAGGTAGTGGTTGGCCAGCTAAAAGGCGACGTGGAGTTCTGGCCATTACTTAGCAACCAGTTGATCATGAATGAACTGGCCGTTACCAACGTAGCATTTGATCAGCCCCGCAAAACGCCAGGTATAGTCTTGAAACAGCCTGATGGGCAATCTTTCGAAGCACTACTGGCAGAAGCCAAAGAAGCGCTGCCTGGCGTAGATGAATTACTGGCCCGTTCCCCCTTAAAAACCACTGCCGCAGTGGAACAAGCCCAGCAAACCTATAACACTTATGCCGACGGTCTGAAGCAAGACTACGAAGCATTGCCAGACAAAGCCAAACTTGAGCAATACAAAGCCCAGGTTAAAGCGCTGAAAGAAACCAATTTAAAAGACCCGGCCGCGATTCTGCAGGCCAAGCAAACCCTTGAACAATTAAAAGAATCCATTAAGCAGGACAAAGCGCTAATCTCCGCGTTTACCGACAAAGCGTCAGAAGCAAAATCTGCCATGTCAGATTCACTGCAAGCGCTCAAATCAGCACCTCAGGAAGACTATGAACTGCTAAAGGGGATTTACGCTGGTGATCAGGCTGCACTTTCGCAACTAACAGCAGCGGTATTTGGACCTAAAGCAGCAGAATACAATCAGTACTTGTTTGCTGCGTTTGACATTATTGTGCCATTACTCAAGGGCGAACCCGCAGCGGAGGAAGCCGAAGAAGTTACCGACCCGATGCAGGTACTGATACGCCGGGCCAATGTATCGGTTAACTGGCAGGATACACTGCTTAGCGGAGACTGGAAAAACATTACCAACGTACACAGTATTTTTGGCAACCCCACCACGTTTTTACTTAGCGCAGCGAATCAGGGCAAACAGCAGTTCCGCACTGAAGGCGAGTTCTTCCTGGACGAAAACGGATTGGATGCCAAACAAAGCTGGCAAATTGCCGGCCTGCTGTTAGACAGTATTCCCCTTACTGAAAACAAACGCCTTGATGCCTCGATTAAAAAGGCACTACTGGCCTCCGCAGGGGCGCTTACCATTACCGATAACCAGCTCAGTGGCGGTGGCAGTGTTGATTTATCTGAACTGGTACTGGCGGCAGCAGGCAGCGACAAAGTCACTAATGCCGTTGCGAGTGCGTTGGGAGACTTACACGACCTGGGGATCAACCTCGACATTTCCGGCAGTCTCACTGCGCCCAAGTTCGCCTTAGCATCAGACTTAGACACGCGATTAGCCAGTGCAGCACTTGCATCGCTGGATAAAGAAAAGCAAGCACATTTAACCAAGTTGCAAAATCGCCTGCAGCAAATGGTGGCCACACAGTCATCTGCACTATCAACCGAGTTAGGTGATTTGTCCGGATTACTCAGCAATACGCAGCAAGATAGCGCGACATTGGATGAACTGTTAAAAACCACCCTGAACAATGCCGTTGAAAAACAAAAGGAAAAACTGTTGAATAAACTGTTCAACAAAGGCGATGGACGTTAAACACTGAGCGCGGCATAATAAACCGGCTGCCAGCCTGAACAAGTATCCAATGGCCGCAGCCGGAAGGGCCTGGTAACAGCCCATTCAGCCCTAATGAAAACCATTCGGTAAACACAGTAAATTGCCGGATACAATTAAAAAAACAGGTAAACACTGTGTGGCGAGATAAGTGGATATTGTTGGTATTACTGGGGCTACTGGGCTTATTACAGTATCGCCTGTGGTTCGGTAAAAACAGTATCCCGGACTACGTTACCAAACAGCAGGAAGCGGAAAAGCAGGCCCTGCAAAATGCAAATCTTGTGCAGCGCAATGCGCTGCTGAAAGCCGATATCAGTGATCTTACCATTGGTCTTGAAGCCATTGAAGAACGTGCCCGCAACGAGCTGGGCCTGATTAAGCGAGGCGAAACCTTTTATCGAATATTACCCTCAGAAGAAGAATAGCAAATGACTGTTCCGACAATTGTGGCCGTAGTCCCTGCGGCTGGCATTGGGGCGCGCATGCAAGCCAATAAACCCAAGCAATATTTAACCATTGGCAAATACACTATTCTGGAACACACGCTGTTAGCGTTAAAAGCACACCCTGCGGTTTCGCGAATTGTGGTAGCCCTCAACCCTGATGATACGTATTTCCACCAGCTTTCTATTCACAACGCGCCCTGGTTAACAACCGTAGAGGGCGGCGATAGCCGGGCCGTCTCAGTTAACAATGCGCTGGCAGCCCTTAATGAGGATGAATGGGCGCTGGTACATGACGCTGCCCGTCCCTGTATCAGCCAGCAGGATTTAGACACACTCATTGGCCATATTCAAAAAGCGGATTTCAATGGCGGCATTCTGGCAACGCCAGTGCGCGATACTATGAAGCGTGCTAAATCAGACAGTGCGCCTGCGGTTATTGCACATACCGAAAGTCGCGACAATTTGTGGCACGCACTTACACCACAACTATTTCGCGCTGGTGAATTGCGTCGGGCGCTTAACGCGGCACTCGCCGCCGGCGCCGACATTACCGATGAAGCATCGGCAATGGAGTTCGCGGGCAAAGACGTATTGCTGATAGATGGCAATCCGGCCAACATAAAAGTAACCCGCCCGGCAGATTTGCCGCTGGCAACATTTTATCTTCAACAAGGTGAACAGCAATGATTCGAATTGGGCATGGCTACGACGTGCACAAATTTGGCGGTAATGGGCCCATTACCATTGGCGGCGTAAAGATTGACTACGAGCAGGGTTTGCTGGCGCATTCAGACGGCGATGTGCTGATACATGCGTTATGTGATGCATTGCTTGGAGCAATGGCGTTAGGCGACATTGGCAAACACTTTCCGGATACCGATGAAGCCTATTCCGGCGCAGACAGTAGGGTGTTACTCCGCCATGTAATGCGTTTAATCAACCAAAAGGGATACGTCCTTGGCAATGCCGACACGACCATCGTTGCGCAAGCCCCTAAAATGGCGCCTCACATCGACGCTATGCGCAACCTTCTTGCTGCGGATTGTGGTGTGAGTATTGATAATATAAATGTAAAAGCCACCACCACTGAAAAGCTGGGGTTTGCTGGCCGTAAAGAAGGCATTGCGGCATACGCCGTCGTGTTATTAATGGCGAAATCATAATGCAGCTAACAACTGAACACTGGGCCTTCCGATTTGGCCTGCCATCTGCCACCGCTGTATTTAAACAGCAGCCCGAGGATTTTCAGGTTAACGAAAGTCTGGGATATGACTTAACCGGAGACGGTGAACACATTTATGTGTATCTGGAAAAAACGAACCTGAACACAGCCTTTGTTGCCGAACAATTGGCGAAGTTTTGCAAATTGCCACTTCGCCAGGTGACTTATGCAGGCCGAAAGGACAAGTACGCAGTTACGCGCCAGTGGTTTGGTATACACGTGCCGGGAAAACAGGCGTTTGACTGGTCTGCCTTTGCGCTTGAGGGCGCCCGAATAATCGAAGCAAAACGCCACAATAAAAAACTGCGCACTGGTCAGTTAAAGGGCAATTATTTTGATATCACACTGCGCGACGTAACCGGGCAAGATGAAGTGTTGGCACGCTTAAATCAGATCGCCAGTGAAGGCGCGCCAAACTACTATGGCAGCCAGCGATTTGGTGTACAACGCCTGCAGGAATCGGGTGAAGTACAACGCGGTGGCAATCTGCTTATGGCTGAGCGCATGATAAATGGCGAGGACATTCGCAATCGCAACAAACGTTCAATGGCCTTATCAGCCCTGCGCAGCTGGTTATTTAACGAGGGACTATCCATTCGTCTGAATGCGGGCAAGCTGAGCACAATATTGCCAGGCGATGTGATGAATCTGAGCGGTTCAAACAGTATTTTTATTGCCGGTGATAACGATAGCTCATTAGCTCAACGTTTGGCTGACAAAGATATTTCTACCACTATCCCTTTGTGGGGCGAGGGTGACCTGGGGAGCCAGGGGCAGGCAGAGGCGCTCGAGCATAGCACGTTTAACCCGTATGGCGAGGTGACGGCTTTTTTGGCCGGGCAGGGACTAAAAATGGAGCGACGCGCCGCAATTATTTGGCCCCGACAGCTTGAATGCAACACCCAAGGTGATACATTAAACATTCGATTTTTCCTGCCTCCAGGGTGCTTTGCAACGTCCGTGCTACGCGAATGCGCGCAGATCACGGAATTGGGCAGTTAAGTATGATCAGTTAACTGGTTAGCACACCAATACATCAGGGCAACTATGAAGATTTTATTGAGTAACGACGATAGCGTATTTGCAAAAGGTATTGCCGTTTTGTATCGCGCCTTGAAAGAGAAGCATGACGTTACGGTGATTGCACCTGATCGCAATTGCAGTGGCGCCAGCAATGCTTTGTCTTTGCATCAACCATTGCGAATTCAGCAAATGGACAGCGGATTTTACGCTGTAAACGGGACGCCGTCAGATTGTGTGCACCTTGGCCTGAACTGTTTTTTAGAGGAAGATCCGGAATTAGTGGTGTCGGGCATCAATCACGGCGCTAATTTAGGCGATGATGTGATTTACTCGGGCACCGTAGCGGCGGCAACTGAGGGCAGATATATGGGGCTGCCGGCAATTGCCGTATCGCTATGCAGTCATGAAGGTAAGTACTTTGAAACCGCTGCGCGGGTGGTATGCGATGTCATTGAAAAACTACTGAGTCATCCGTTACCGGCAAATCAGATTCTGAATATCAACGTCCCCGATGTGCCCTATGCAGAACTGGCTGGCATAAAAGTAACCCGTCAGGGGCGTCGCCATCGTGCAGAAGGGATGGTAAAGGCAACCGATCCGTTCGGTCGGGAAATTTACTGGTATGGTCCGGCTGGAGCAGAACAGGATGCCGGACCAGGCACAGATTTTCACGCCATTGCAAATGGCTATTGCTCAATTACACCGTTAACCGTTGATATGACGGCCCGGGATAGTATTAAAGACATGGAGAAGTGGTTGGCAATGTAGTCACTGCCAACACAGCAACATTCAACGAAGATAACAACTGCATGAGAAAAACAACAAAAGGCGAAATACTGGCACAATTACTGTGCGATGAAGGCGTGAGCAACCAGCGGGTATTAAATGCGATTGCCAGTGTCCCGCGGGAGATTTTTATTCCCGATGCACTAAAACACAAGGCCTATCAAAATACGGCATTACCCATAGGTCAGGGGCAAACCATATCACAACCCTATATCGTGGCAAAAATGAGTGAATTGCTGCTTGCGTCTGCGACACCTGCCAATAATGTACTGGAAATTGGAACAGGCTCAGGCTATCAAACCGCCATATTAGCTGTGTTGTTTCCTCATATTTTTTCAGTTGAGCGAATAAAAGCCCTGCAGTTTCAGGCCAAGCGTCGAATGAACCAGCTCGATTTACACAATGTGAAAATGAAGCACGGTGACGGATGGCAAGGTTGGGCCAGTAAAGGGCCTTACGACCGCATTATTGTTACCGCAGCAGCCAGCAGTTTGCCGGTAGCGTTAACCGACCAGTTAAATGAAGGTGGCAGGTTAATTATTCCGGTTGGCGATGATAACCAGCAATTGCTGTGTATCGATAAAATCGGCGGCCAACTCCAGGAAAAAACTATCGAAGCCGTCCGTTTTGTACCATTAGTAGCAGGAGCGCTACTTTGAAGCTATTTCAACCCTGTTATGATCTGGCATTACGCTGGGCAAAACATCCCTGGGCAGCACGCTACCTGGCAGGTCTGAGTTTTGCGGAATCGGTTATATTTCCCGTTCCCCCCGATGTGATGCTGGCCCCCATGTCGCTTTCCAGCCCAAATAAAGCCTGGCACTTTGCCATGATCACAACCATTGCTTCAATTTTCGGAGGCATTGCTGGTTATGCGCTGGGGTATCTGGCTTTTGAAAGCTGGTTGCAGCCAATAATAGAGTCGGCAGGCTATACGCACAAACTAGAAACCGCTATGGGTTGGTTTGAACAATACGGTGTGTGGATTGTATTTATTGCCGGCTTCTCCCCCATCCCCTATAAAGTGTTTACGATTAGTGCAGGCTTTCTTCAAATGGCCTTCTTACCCTTCTTGTTAGCATCGGCAATTGGCCGTGGAGCAAGATTCTACCTGGTGGCAGGACTCATGCGCTGGGGCGGTGCCAGAATGGAACAGGAATTACGAAAATATGTTGAGGTCATAGGATGGGCTGTCATTATTCTAGCCGTAGCCGCTTATCTTATCCTGCGTTAACCCCGCTTCGGCGGATCATGGTAGCCTGCTGTTGCCTGACCCTCTCTCTTGCAGGTTGCAGTAGTCCGTCTCGCCCCGCACCTTTAGTGATACTGAACAGCCAGCCTGAATTACCTGATACACCAAAACAAACCAGCTATACAGTGCAATCCGGTGACACGTTATTTGCCATTGCCTGGTATACCGGCAACGATTATCAGGATATTGCTAAGTGGAATAATCTCGCTTCACCTTATGTTATTTATCCAGGCCAATCCCTGCATTTACAACCTCTCGCGAGTAACCTAAGACCTTCGTCTAATGTCAAAAAACCAACTGGTACGACCAGCGAAAAAAATACAAAAATGTCTATTGACCCTAAAGAGAGCCAGGCGTATTGTGATTGTGAACCAAATGTTAACAAACCTGTAACACAAGCGAATATCAAAAAAAGCAAACGGTTAGTTAACGAGTTTCCAGAGCGGGTCAGCCAGTGGCAATGGCCTGCAAAAGGAAAGTTTGAACAGTCACAAAATGGTGCGGAAGCCGGAGTCAATGGCGTAGACATTTACGCACCACCAGGCAGCAATGTGGTTGCAGCCGCGGCGGGAAAAGTGGTTTACGCTGGTAACGCGCTTCGCGGGTACGGAAATCTAATAATAATAAAACACACGGACTCGTTTTTAAGTGCTTACGCTCACAACGAGAGTATTGCTGTTAGCGAAAGAGACTGGATAGAAGCCGGACAAGTGATTGGTAAAGTGGGTAGCTCAGGCACCACAACGAACAAATTACATTTTGAGATCAGATACCGCGGAAAGTCGCTAGACCCTCTCAAGTATCTGCCCAAACAACCATAATAATAACAATAAATAATAATATTTAAGGAAACCGGAGAACGTCGAAAGGTAACATAACGCAGGAGATACAGTTGTGGGTCAACAAAATAACGCTGTCATCGAAGCTACACCCCAAGACGAACTTGAAAACATCGACATGGCTGATACAGCCGATGATGAGTTCACTGAAGAAACCGACGACAACCAGGTTGATACCTGGTTTAACCAAGAGGAAGTTGCTAAAAACTTAGACGCAACCCAGCTTTATTTGAGCGAAATTGGCTTTTCACCTCTGCTAACGGCTGAGGAAGAGGTACATTTTGCCCGGAGAGCATTAAAAGGTTGTGAAGCATCCCGAAAACGAATGATTGTAAGTAACCTTCGGCTGGTAGTGAAAATTGCGCGCCGTTACAACAATCGGGGCCTTGCATTATTGGACCTGATTGAAGAAGGTAACCTGGGATTGATCCGGGCGGTGGAAAAATTTGATCCTGAAAGAGGATTCAGATTCTCGACATACGCTACATGGTGGATCCGCCAAACAATCGAACGTGCGATCATGAACCAGACGCGCACTATTCGTTTACCTATCCATGTCGTTAAGGAGCTTAACGTCTATCTGCGCGCTGCGCGTGAACTGGCACAACAGCTGGATCATGAGCCGACCGCTGAAGATATTGCCGTATTCCTGGACAAGCCGATTGACGAAGTCAGTAAAATGTTGCGCCTGAACGAACGCATTAGTTCGGTTGATACACCAATAGGTGGGGAAAACGATAAAGCGCTGCTGGATATACTGGCTGATGACAACGACACCAGTCCTGAAGAGCAGTTACAAGACAACAATATTAAAAACAATGTTGTTGGCTGGTTACAGGAGCTAAGCTCCAAGCAGCGCGAAGTTCTGGCTCGTCGATTCGGACTGATGGGTTATGAACCCTCAACGCTGGAAGATGTGGGTGCCGAAATTGGGCTCACCCGCGAACGGGTAAGACAGATTCAGGTTGAAGGTCTGCGCAGATTGCGAGACATGTTAGGCCACCAGGGTCTTGATCTGGAAAGCTTGTTCAACAAATTCAACTAGTTCATAGATAACAGATGCGTATTCGACACGGTTGTTCCGTGTCGAATATAGCATGTTATTTGTTGCTTGAATTCTCTTCTTTTTAATCCATTACATTCTGCTTTTCTTGCACTGATATCAGTAATCTACGGGAAAAGACGCAATATTTTGTTTTTGTATTAAAGTTAGTGTAAGCAGGTTGTGTTGAACGGTTTTATGAGATCACTGAAATACGTATTAGTGGCATCAGCCATCTTGATTTTTAGCGCAATTTACATTGCCAGTGCGCTGATAAAACAAGACAAAGAACTGAATTTTGTTACGCCAGTAACACAATTTGTATTACTTACCCAGGAAGAACTTTCAAACCTGGCTTATCCGGTTCGTTCAATAGAGAGCTTCTACCTTGCATCTAACGCAGTGTCTAAAGAAGAGTTTGATAATTACACCGCCGTTTTGTTTGAACACTTTAAGCCACTTGCCGGTGTAGCGTATTTCGGCAACGAAATATTTACCCGTAAAGCGCCTCTTTTCCAAACGTCTTCTGGTATCGATGAAAGCACGTTGGAAAAGGCAATATTCCACGCAACAAACGTACAAACCTTGTCTCAGTTGCCGGTGGGCGAAGCCCTTACTACGCCTATATTCAATGAGTATGGACATAACCTGATCGGTGTTTTTTACAACATGCCTGACAGCGAGGGCATACTGCTATTTTTGTATGACTTTGAGAAAGCGTTCCGCCTGGTCCTGGACAATGAAATTGCAGAAGATTTTGTACTGAATGAGTACATCAATGGAAAACCCTATCTCTTGTACGACCATATCAGCAAAGACAGGTTATCGCTGGATGCCTATGTTACCGAACTGGATTTTTTTGATCGCAGCTGGGAAATCACTATTCGA
This sequence comes from Alteromonas sp. AMM-1, assembly GCF_047290655.1. Lineage (NCBI taxonomy): Bacteria > Pseudomonadati > Pseudomonadota > Gammaproteobacteria > Alteromonadales > Alteromonadaceae > Alteromonas > Alteromonas sp. AMM-1. Next base: position 10,820 of record NZ_JBLBUE010000101.1, read on the forward strand.
CGTCAGTTCAGCCCCGAGCAATACTGGTATTTAATCATCCCCTTGCTGTCTGCCGTAATTGCATTCTTTATTTACTCCCTGCACACCTATTCTGTTCGAATTTCGCATCTCCATAATGAAAAGTCCGAGGCAATTGAACAACTCAGATTTGCTCAGGAAAAAATCATCGAGGCAGAAAAGATCAACGCAATGGGCGGGTTAGTAGCCGGTATTTCCCACGAGGTTAATACACCACTGGGGATTAGCATTACCAGTACCTCCCACATGAGAGAACTGCTTGCAGAACTGGAAGCAGACTTTAAGAAGGGTGTGCTGGATTCACAAAAATTCGAAGATTTTCTGGTGTCAGCCAAAGATATTATCGATCTATCGATAAATAATATGCAACGAGCGTCAAAACTTGTATCGAGTTTTAAACGGGTTGCGGTGCTGAATTCAGATGACGCAAGCCAAACCGAAGAAGTAGATGTTGTCTCAGTAATAACTGAATACGTAGCTAATTACCGGGTCAATTCCGATACCAGTAAGATTCTGTTTACGCTACAACTCCCCTCATCGGCAATAGTAAAAACCTATCCCACTGTGATCACACAAATTCTATCGTACTTAACATCTAACACACTTATCCATGCCATCAAACCTGATCAGGAACAATGTGAAATTACCCTTACCCTGACACCTTCTGGCAATGACTATGAATTTATGTTTTGTGACAACGGAATAGGGATTAACGAACGGGACTTAAAGAAAGTCTTTGAACCTTTTTTTACCACCAAACGCGGCGCAGGCAATGCAGGGCTGGGATTGAGCGTAGTCTATAATTTGGTGAAAAGTAAACTCGACAGTGATGTGCATTACGACAGCGTACCAGGGGAAGGGTTTTGCATTTCGTTTATTTTGCACGATATAAACAAACAAGAAGGTGTGTAAATCATGAACCCCTTATTTGCCAATCAGGCCAGCACCAGTCAGAACACCGTAGAGCAACCGGAAGAAAAGCCGGAGTATACCGTTCTCATTATTGACGATGAAGCCGAAATACACCGGGTAACAGAACTCACCCTTAAACGGTTTCGCTTTGAAGGAAAACTTATTCGGTACCTTCATGCTTACTCAGCGGAAGAAGCAAAAGACGTGTTCTTACAAAACCCGGATATTGCACTGGCTTTGGTAGACGTGGTGATGGAAAACGACCATGCGGGTCTGGATCTGGTACATTGGGTTCGCAAAGAGCTAAACAATACTATGTGTCGGTTAGTACTGCGAACCGGGCAACCGGGTCAGGCCCCAGAACACGAGGTGATCGAAAAGTACGATATTAACGACTACAAGGAAAAAACCGAACTCACCAGTCAAAAGCTTAAAACCCTGATGTATAGCGGTCTGCGCTCATACCGGGACATCAGTACAATTGAATCACATCGCAAAGGACTGCGTCAGGTTATTGAAAGTACCGGTAACATGCTTCGTTCAAATTCATTGAACGCGTTTGCAACTGCCGTATTGAAAGAAATTATGAATATTTTGCAAATCGACTCCAGTGCGATTTATTGGTCAACCGGATCAAATTCCGATGCTATCAGAAGCAATGGCCGTATTCTGGCTTCTACCGGCCAA
>NZ_JBLBUE010000102.1:0-12360 GCF_047290655.1 Alteromonas sp. AMM-1
AATAGTGGTCGATACGATAAATCTGGCTTTCGTCGAAGTACTCAGCCACCTGCTCATTAATGACTTTTGACGATTTCAGATCGTGACCGATGGGTTTTTCAAGCACCAGGCGAACGCTGGAGTCGATAATGTTACAACCATGCAAACCACGGCAAATATCGCCGTATATGGCTGGAGGTGTTGCCAGATAACACACCATTGTGCGTTTAGCATTAACATGCTTTTCAAGTGCGCTGTAACTTGCGATATCTTTCATATCGATCTGCGCATATGCTAGGCGTGCCTGAAAACGTTCCCATGTTTCTTCACACAGGGTTTCGCCGGCAAATTCATTCAGTGCAGCGCGAACATCTGTTACATAATCTTCGTTCGACTGCTCCTGGCGAGCAACACCAATAATTGTTGTGTCGGGATGCAACAACGCTGCTTTTTCCAACTGATACAGCGAGGGTAACAGCTTGCGTCGTGAAAGGTCACCTTTAGTGCCAAACAACACAAAATCACAGGCTTCAAAAGAACTATCCATCACCATGTAATCGGCCTTATTTCAAATTGTTCGGATAGCGGCGGTCAAAGCCGACGCTATCGGGGTATTTTGTTGCCATATAGTTAACAACAAATGTAGTAAAATTACAACTTATCATTCCGGATGATTTTATAACGATACGCCATAGTAGGCTACAGCCCCCGTCAATACAGTTTCATTTTGGAAATCGATGCTGTAAATAATGTTAAAAAATTACATTTTTCTTGTACGTTCTTTCATATTCAGTAGTATATCGCATGGGAAAACACACTATTTTACTGAAGTGTAACTGCAAGAATATGAATATTTTAGAAAAAATAACACAACATAAATCGGCGTTCAGTAAGTCAGAGCGCAAAGTGGCAGAAGTAATACTGGCAAATCCACAATCTGCAATTCACTCCAGTATAGCAACATTGGCGAAAATGTCAGACGTGAGCGAGCCCACGGTCAACCGGTTTTGTCGACGTTTGGATACCAAGGGATTCCCCGACTTTAAGCTCCATTTAGCGCAAAGCCTGGCCAACGGTACTCCTTATGTAAACCGTCATGTTGATGAAAATGATGGGCCAGACGAATACACGACCAAGATATTCGAATCTACCATGGCGTCACTGGAAGTAGCACGTCAATCCGTGTGCGTTAATACCGTTAATCGCGTAGTGGATTTGCTGACGCAGGCACAGCGCATTTCGTTTTTTGGTTTGGGCGCTTCCGCTTCAGTTGCACATGATGCGCTGAATAAGTTTTTCCGCTTTAACGTTCCCGTTGTGTATTTCGAGGATATTCTGATGCAACGCATGAGTTGCATGAATTGCGGCTCGGGTGATGTAGTTGTGCTGATATCCCATACCGGTCGCACCAAGAGTCTAGTTGAAATTGCGCAGATAGCTAAAACCAATGACGCTACGGTAGTAGGGATCACGTCTGCAAACAGTCCTCTGGCGCAGGAATGTACTTATGTGCTTTCACTCGAAGTGCCCGAAGACACCGACATGTATATGCCAATGGCATCGCGCATTGCACAGTTAACCTTAATCGACGTATTAGCTACCGGCTTTACTCTGCGTCGCGGAAATAAATTTCGTGAAAATCTCAAGCGGGTAAAAGATACCTTGCGCGGCTCGCGTTTTGAAAAGCGCGGCAGTTAGCACGGCTGCCTTGCCCAATAACATGTTCAGAGAAAAAGAGGCCGAAGTGCCTCTTTTTTTATACTTAGTTGATCTCCCTTACATCAAATGACACTGCAACGACACAACGAAGTAGATGAATAACAAAGTGAAGGACTTTTCATCACAACGGCTTATATTTATCTATTTTTATTTAGAAAATATTAATTACTTACAATGCCTGTACAGTTTTTACACCAGTAAAAAATAATTCTTATAAAGAATCTTTAATCTGCCATTCACAATTTGGTCAAATTCGTCTAGTATTTTGTAATTAAATTACGAAATAGATTTACAGTAGTATTCCCTAAGATAGTCCCCTCACTTAACACGAAAGCGAAAAGCACTATGACGAGACGAACAAAAATATTAGCGACATTAGGCCCAGCAACAGATACCCAAGAAATGATAGAAGCCATTATTGCCGCTGGGGCCAATGTGGTTCGAATGAACTTTTCACACGGACAGGCAGAAGATCATATCGAACGCGCTAAGCGAGTTCGTGCAGCCGCCAGTAACCTGGGTAAATACGTTGCAATTCTGGGTGACCTGCAAGGCCCGAAAATCCGTGTTTCTCGCTTTGAGAATGGTTCTGTTCATCTGAAAATTGGCGCAGACTTCATTCTTGATGCTGAGCTGGACCGCGACGCAGGTAATGAGCAGCAGGTAGGTATAGATTATAAAGCACTTCCTGACGATGTAAGTGCTGGCGACATTCTGTTGCTGGACGATGGCAGAATTCAGTTAAAAGTAACCAGCGTGGAAGGCCGTAAAGTACACACCGTTGTTACGGTAGGCGGCAAACTGTCTAATAATAAAGGCATTAACCGCCTGGGTGGTGGTTTGTCTGCTGAAGCGCTTACAGAAAAAGACAAGCGCGATATTATTACAGCAGCCGCCATTGGCGTTGATTATCTGGCTGTGTCATTCCCTCGTAGCGGCGCTGACTTAGACTACGCCCGTCAGTTAGCAGAAGCCGCGGGATGTAAAGCAAAAATTTGTGCCAAGGTAGAACGCGCTGAAGCGGTAGCCACCGACGAAGCGATTGACGATATCATTCGTGCATCTGATGCTGTGATGGTAGCCCGTGGAGATTTAGGTGTTGAAATTGGCGATGCTGAACTGGTAGGCGTTCAGAAGAAACTGATCGCGCGTTCACGTCAGTTGAACAAAGTGGTTATCACCGCTACGCAAATGATGGAATCCATGATCGACAGCCCAATGCCAACCCGTGCAGAAGTAATGGACGTGGCAAATGCTGTTCTGGATGGCACAGATGCAGTAATGCTGTCAGCGGAAACTGCTGCCGGTAATTACCCGGTAGAAACCGTACGCGCAATGGCCCGTGTGTGTGAAGGTGCAGAAACACATCCCAGCATTAAGTTTTCTAAACACCGCTTGGATGAAATGTTCGATTCAGTGAGTGAAACCATAGCATTGTCTGCAGTATATGCAGCGAATCACCTGCCAGGCGTTAAAGCCATTGTAGGTTTAACAGAAAGTGGCAGTACTCCGCGTTTAATGTCGCGCATCACCACTAAGCTGCCTATTGTTGCATTATCACGTCACGAAGAAGCGTTAAACGCCATGGCGTTATACCGCGGTGTAAAACCTATGTACTTTAACTCCGCAGACAGTGCGCCTGGCGAACTGAAAAATGACGTTGTTGCTCTGCTCAAAAAGCATGGTTTGGTAGAATCAGGTGATACGTTCATTCTGACTCACGGAGATCGGATGGAAACAATTGGCGCAACCAACGCCCTTAAAATCATTGACGTAGAATAATACGCAGGATTTGAACACGAAGTGCTAAAAAGCCAGTTGAAAACAACTGGCTTTTTTTATGTTTGCTGTATTTTTTGAAGCAAGACTCTAACTTGCTGGCCACACTCTGAAAAAGTCCGCAGTAGTAGGTACAGGTTTTTCCGGTAAGTCCTGACTGGGAGTACCCAAATACATATATCCCACTATTTCATCTTGTTCGGCTATGCCCAATCCCGCCTTTACAATAGAACAATGAGCATAATCTCCTGTGCGCCAAATTCCCTGAAAGCCCTGGGCTACTGCGGCCATTTGCATAGCCATTGCGGCACACGCAGCAGAAGCAAATTGCTCATTCTGTGGCACTTTTTCGTGTTCTTTATATTGTGTAGCAATCACAATAATCATAGGGGCACGTTCAGGTAACTGAGGTGCACGTTGAATTTCGCGCTCAGATTTGTCGTTATCAATCGCAGATTGTTCAAATAGCGTACCCAGTTTATCCAGCCCTTTTCCCTCAATCACCAGAAATTGCCAGGGCGTTAATCCTGCGTGATCAGGGGCGCGCAATGCTGCCTGCTTGATGTTTTCCAATGCGTCGCCTTGCGGCGCAGGAGCAGAAAGACGAGGTTGGGAACGACGGTTCAGTAAAAGTGTTAAAGCATCCATGAGCCTCTAATGCCTCTAATTAGTTAATCAACGCAAACAGACACAACTGCCTGCGAAAAGATGAAAACAAAAGACTCAGAGACGATAACGTCAGCGCCGTTTATTTACAAGCGGCTTTGACGCAAGAAATAGCATGACAGGTAATAATCTACACTGGTATACCGCCCTGCCCCAAAGCACAACAACACCAGTAACATAACAAAATAGGTAGCGGCAAATTCAATCCCGTTATTCAGGATCACAAAATTGCCACTGCTGGTAAGCCAGTCAATATATCCGTGCTCCTCCAGCAACGAACGGGCAGCATTGAGTTTTTCAGGCGCGGCCATTACCGTTGGATTAGACAGAATCGTGCCATCCGCCAGCCAGCTGTTAGCGTCTGCAATCGCCAGCCAGCCATTTTCAGCATGCACGGTAATCATGGCAACCATCATGGTGAACAACAGTGGAATACTCACCCAACGTACGGCTAATCCTGGTAACAACAAGGCTCCGCCAATACACTCAGTCGCCGTTGCTAGTCCAGCCAAAAGTGCGGGAAAAGGCAAGCCCAGACCATAGTCAGCATCGCCAAACCAGGCAACAGTGTCGTTGAAGTGTGAAAACTTTTGCCAGCCAGCCTGCATCATAACGGGCGCCAAATATAACCTAACCAACAGCAGACACCAGCCATCTAAATAACTTACGGCTGCGTTAAGTCTCTGTTGCAGAGATTGAATGAGATTAATCACTGTTGCTTTCCTGCTTATTGTTCTGACAGACTCAGATGAACTTATACACAAGGTCAGTTGCACTTTGTTCTATTCAACGTCATATTCGCGTATCGTTAACCGGAATAACGTTACACTTAACCGATTAATAGTGGTGTACGCTGCAAATTCATGGCAACGTTTCATCCATATGGCCTATAAGAACGTTAAATCATCATGAAACTTTCAGGTTATGAGTAATTTTTTACGTATTATGCAACGAGGACATCGAAAAGTTCGCTATAGCAAGCGCAATGGGCGTTTGTTGATGGCACTTTCGAACGAGCAGCATGTGCAGATTGCCCGGGTTATTCAGCAATGGCTCACTGCTGACGAATCGAGAAAAAGAAGCCCGCCGTTAAATAAATCCAAACATCAGTTGAAATGAGTTATTACAATTCATTACAAATTTAATTCGCGAATTATGTGAGTTTAGATAACATAACAATGAAATGTAGCGTAGGTATGTAGTCAATATGGTTCAAAAAAGCACAAGTTGGACAAAAGCCCTGTTTGTAGGTCTATGGACTGTCCTCAATTTTTGTCGAAAGTTATTTTTTAACATTATTTTCCTCGTCATTATTGTTGGCATTTTTATTGTTGCTTCCAAAGAAGATCAAACTGTAAAAGTGGTGCAAAACAGCGCGTTGGTGTTAACGCTCAATGGCTCGTTAGTGATTGAAAAGACCGCCATTGACCCCGCTGAACAGTTTTTCCAACAAGCGTTTAATGAAGACCCTGATGATCCTGAAGTGCTGATCCGCGATGTAGTATCTGTGCTGGATAACGCCAAACAAGACAAGCGCATAAAAGCGCTGGTATTGGATTTACAGGGCTTAAGACGCGCAGGTCTGAACAAGTTACGCACGGTTGCAGAAGCCATAGACGACTTCAAAACCTCGGGTAAACCGGTTTACGCCATTGCAGATTACTATACGCAAACCCAATATTACCTTGCAGCGCATGCCGATCATGTTTATATGAATCCGGTGGGCGCAATTATGCTAGAAGGTTACGCCAATTATCAGATGTACTTCAAACGTGCATTAGAGAAATTAAAAATCACCACGCATATTTTCCGTGTAGGTACATACAAATCCGCCGTTGAACCTTATATGCGCGAAGACATGTCACCTGAAGCCAAAGAAAGCAATCAACGCTGGTTAGATGCCTATTGGGAGCAGTACAAAGCCGATGTAGCAAGTGCAAGAAACATGGAGCTATCTAACTTTGATGACACCCTGGCGCAACTGAACGAGAAATTTGAAACAGCGGATGGCGACTTAGCTACCTATGCGTTGCAAAACGGTTGGGTTGATGCACTGAAAACCCGCGAAGATATTCGCTTGGAAATGGTAGAGTTAGTTGGTGAAGCCGATAACAAAACTGGCTTTAACATTACGTCGTTCCACAATTACAACAGTGTTGTAAACCCGTCGATACCAATGCCTGTGCCTCATGGCGACAAAATAGGCATTGTGGTTGCGAAAGGTATTATTCTGGATGGTGAGCAAATCGCAGGTACAATTGGTGGTAACAGTACTGCCAGACTACTTCGCCAGGCACGTATGGACGACGACGTTAAAGCAGTGGTATTTCAGGTAGACTCTCCCGGAGGCAGTGCCTCGGCTTCAGAAATCATCCGTCAGGAAATATTGAATCTGAAAGCCGCGGGTAAACCTGTGGTAGTATCCATGGATACCTACGCAGCATCCGGTGGTTACTGGATTTCTACCGACGCAGATAAGATCTTTGCTTCGCCAAGTACCATCACCGGTTCAATCGGCGTGTTCGGCATGTTCATGACATACGAAAACAGCCTGGATTATCTGGGGATTAATACCGACGGTGTTGCCACTACCGACATGGCAGGCGTATCAGCGGCCAGAGGGTTAAGTCCACAGTACAGTCAGTTTATTCAACGCAGTGTGGAGAGCAAGTACAGCAAGTTCCTGTCGATTGTAGCCAACTCACGCGGTTTAACGGTAGAAGACGTAGACAAGATAGCACAAGGCCGGGTATGGATTGGTACAGATGCCCTTGAACATGGTTTAGTGGATGAACTGGGCGACCTCAATGCTGCCATCGATGCAGCGGCCGAATTAGCTGGTTTAGAAAATTACAAATCGGTTTACGTTCAACGCAAACTGTCGCCTAAAGAACAATTCTGGAAAGAATTCTTCGGACAAGCCCTGGTATATGCCGTTAAATTCCAGTTTGGTGATACACAGTCTCCTTTCATGGGCTTACTGAAAACAGCGCTGAATGATATTGACGTGTTAACCAGTCTGAACGACCCGAATGGTATCTATACGCTGTGTATGCCATGCAATGTGGTTGAGGCACATTGATTAAGCAGTCAGACAAAAGTGATATTGCACTCCGCCTTGAGCAGCTTTATGCCAGGGCGGAGCTGTTTTTCAAGCGGTCATTTCCGCGTCCTCTGCTAACCTATCGCCGAAGTGGTAAACACGCCGGTACCGCGTTTTTACAACAAAACCGAATTAACCTGCATCCCACACTGTTTGCTCATAACAGAGAGGCCTATTTTACTGATGTCATTCCACACGAAGTAAGTCATTTATTGGTATATCGCCTTTACGGCAGAGTAAAGCCACATGGCAAAGAATGGCAAGCTATGATGTCGGAAGTGTTTGAATGCCAACCCAATACCCGTCACAGTTTTGACCTTGCTCCACTGCAACTTAAAACCGTTGAGTATAGATGTGAATGCGGGCCTGTAGCGTTAAGCATTCGCCGCCACAACGCCGTGGTTCGAGGCAAACGTCAGTACTTATGCAGGCAATGCCGCACAACGTTAACGCCATTAGTTGATTAGTCTGATTACATCATTAAAGCGAGTTAGAACCAATTGCGGGTAAACGCCTTATCGAGATCCTCAAACGCCATTTTCAACACGTTGGCTAATTCACGGTAGCGGGGTTTTCCTTTGCTGTGCTGAACGGAGCACCCTTGATCGCGCATTTTGGAAAGAATGTCCTGATACCAGGATTGAATAGCAGGGGGGAGTGTTTGATTTGAACGATGCCCTAACCACAATAAACCCTGCATTGGCATACTCAGAAAAAACGCGCCCATGGCGATGGCCTGAGGAATATGTTCGCTACCCAACACATTGATAGTTGAAGCGCACGCCAATACTGCAACTGGCGGCATAACCTTAATGGCAAACCGGGTAGCAGCCACTACCCTGCAATCAGGAAACAGCGCGTACAATTCTTTGCGAAGCGGCCAGGTTTTCATGTAATCCTGTCCGTCTTTTAGCATCGTTGTTACAGACTGAGCCATAAGTAACCTCATTGGTTTAGCGTCATTCAACTACTGAGCTGAATTGCTTTTACAAGCGTAATACTAATAATAGACCTGAAACACGAAAAAAGGTCATTTTTTAGCGCAATAAATAATATCATAGCGGCACTATTGAAAGTACCTGATTTGACCTCACTAATGGTATTAATTCCCGTTGTCCGGTATGCGTTCGTGTTAAGATGATTCAATCTTAAACGGGCAATATGTCGTACACAAATTCTATTTAAATGCTCATTTCAGCCATCAGGGAATGAGTTAACACTGGAGACAAACATGGCAGAAAGCAGACACGTACGTCTACTCATCTTAGGTTCAGGCCCGGCCGGCTACACAGCGGCGGTTTATGCTGCACGCGCAAACCTGCAACCTACCCTGATCACTGGTATGCAGCAAGGTGGTCAGCTTACCACCACAACGGAAGTAGAAAACTGGCCAGGCGATCCAGAGGGACTTACAGGTCCGGACTTAATGGTACGTATGCAACATCATGCCGAAAAATTTAACACTGAAATTATTTTCGACCACATCAACAAAACCGATCTGACGAAACGTCCGTTTACCCTCTACGGCGACAGTGGCACCTACACGTGTGACGCACTTATTATTGCAACTGGTGCTTCTGCCAAATACCTGGGTATGCCGTCTGAAGAGGCATTTATGGGTAAAGGGGTTTCAGCCTGTGCTACCTGTGACGGATTTTTCTACCGCAACCAAAAGGTCGCTGTGATAGGTGGTGGAAACACCGCAGTTGAAGAAGCGCTGTACTTGTCTAACATTGCCTCAGAAGTGCATGTAATTCACCGTCGTGACAGCTTCCGCAGCGAAAAGATTCTGGCCGACCGCCTGATGGATAAAGCCAAAAACGGCAACGTTGTTTTGCACCTGAATCGCACCCTGGACGAAGTATTAGGCGACCAACTGGGCGTTACTGGTGTACGCATTAAGGCTACCGATTCTGATGTAACTGAAGAGTTAGAGGTAATGGGCTTGTTTGTGGCGATTGGTCATAAACCCAATACCGATATATTTGCTGGTCAGTTAGAGATGAAAGACGGCTACATTAAGGTTCAGAGCGGCACCGAAGGCAATGCAACACAAACCAGTGTTGAAGGTGTCTTTGCCGCTGGCGACGTGAGTGATCATATCTATCGTCAGGCCATTACATCAGCTGGTACCGGCTGTATGGCCGCATTGGATGCAGAGCGCTTCCTCGACGCACTTAAGTAACCCCGATTTAGCGGCACCTGATGGTGCCGCTTTGGTTTAAGACACATGATAACCCTGCCTTACCTTGAAGCCGACACGCCTTTTCCATCCGTGAACGAGGCCCTCGATGATCCAGACGGCCTGTTAGCATATGGCGCAGATTTATCACCAGGCAGACTGCTTACGGCTTACTCTAACGGAATATTTCCATGGTTCAGTGAAGGAGAGCCAATCTTGTGGTGGTCCCCCTCAGTGAGAGCAATCATTCCACTTGAGGATTTCATTTGCAGTACCAGCCTTGCAAAGCTGATTAGAAAACAACGCTATACAGTAACGCTAAATCAGAATTTTCATGCGGTTATTAATACTTGCGCAACGATTCCCCGCCAACAACGACGTCGAAATGGCTCAGTAACAACCTCTACCGCAACCTGGATAACCCAGGACATGATCAATGCTTATCTCCATCTACACGCATTAGGGCTGGCGCATTCGGTAGAAGTTTGGGATAACAGTCAGCTTGTAGGTGGACTTTATGGCGTTGCTATAGGCAGTGTTTTTTGCGGCGAATCCATGTTTCATCGTCAGCCGAATACTTCAAAACTGGCCATGGCACATTTGGTAGCGCATATGCAGCGACACGACGGCAGTTTTATTGATTGTCAGCTACCCACTGACCACTTAATGAGTCTTGGCGCACAAGCGATTCCCCGCAGCAAGTTTATCAAAAAACTCGCTGCACGAAATCTAACGCTTGATTCTGAAGGCTATATCGGTCAAGAATATGCTCATCGTTGGCAGCCGCAAACCATCACGTTGTAAATGAAGTTTGGAATAACACAATCATTCAATTGTAGCTATTTGCCCGATAGGGATGAGCAATTATTGGTGTTTGTGGGCAACAACAGCGCTTGTTCTTTTCATTATCCACAGTTAATCCAGGCAGGATTCAGACGCAGTGGTAATCAAATCTACCGACCCTACTGCCAGCAATGCTTTGCATGTCAATCCATCAGGGTGCCGGTGCTGGAATTTAAACCATCACGCATTCAGCGCCGGGTGCTGAACAAAAACAAACACCTAAGCGTAAAGCTGTCGCGCTCTCCCGGGGAAGACTATTATCCCCTCTACGCCAACTACATCAATGAACGTCATGCTGACGGCAGCATGTTTCCCCCCAGTCTGGAGCAATTTGAAGGTTTTCTGGCCTGTGCATGGTCACGTCCTTTGTTTATTGAAGCTTATGATCATGACAAACTTGTAGGTGTGGCAGTAACTGACGAAGTAGACGGCGTTTTAGGTCATTCTGGTTATTCGGCCATGTATAGTTTCTTCGACCCCAGCTACGAAAAACAATCATTAGGCGCCTGGATGATCCTGAATCAAATTCAGGTAACCGCTCAACAAGGAAAACAGTTTTTGTATTTGGGCTATCAAATAGATGACTGTCGAAAAATGAACTACAAAAGTAAGTATTTTCCCCACGAGCGCTATGCCAATCATCAGTGGTTTCGCATTAATAATTCGGAGGACACAGATAAATTTCAACAGGTGCTGTTACACACTGCTAACACATCTGTTCGATAGCAGTAAAAATAGCGAAGCAAGACATCCAAATAGCGCATTTAACACATTAATTGCTTTACATAAGGCAGTGAATTGGTTAAGGTCTGCGCGGCGAAAAAATTGACAGTTTATTGAGGTTATTGCTCTAGATGGCGAAAGAAGATTGTATTGAAATGGAAGGTACGGTACTGGATACTCTGCCTAATACCATGTTCCGTGTTGAATTAGAAAATGGTCACGTTGTGACTGCTCATATCTCAGGCAAAATGCGTAAGAACTACATTCGTATTCTGACTGGCGATAAGGTAACGGTTGAGATGACGCCCTACGACCTGTCAAAAGGCCGTATCGTTTACCGCGCCCGCTAATCAATACGCGGATGCACAGACCGCCTTGCAATTACCGGAACCGGTAAAAACAAAAACCCGAACTATCAGTTCGGGTTTTTTGGTTTGTATTTCAGAGTAAGGCCGCTTATTCGCTGGACTCCGTTGCCGAGGCTACTTTGTCCTGAGAGTTATAGCTAAACGTAAGTTTGTCGTCTTTCAGATCAACTACGACATCCCCACCACTACTCAACTTGCCAAACAGTAGTTCATTAGCCAGCTCTTTCTTCAGTGACTCCTGAATTAAACGCGCCATTGGCCGCGCGCCCATTGCTTTGTCATAACCTTTTTCCGCCAGGAACGCTCTTGCAGCAGGAGATACCTCAAGTGACACACCTTTGTTGTCGAGCTGTGCCTGCAACTCGATAATAAACTTATCAACAACCTGCAGGATCACCTCTGCATCCAGGTGGTTAAACCATATGATGGAATCCAAACGGTTGCGGAATTCAGGCGAAAATACTTTGTTTATCTCAGACAACGCATCGTGACTGTGATCCTGCTGCTTAAAGCCAATCGACTTGCGCACGGTTTCCTGTACCCCGGCGTTTGTGGTCATCACCAACACAACGTTGCGGAAATCGACTTTTCTACCGTTGTTGTCGGTTAACCTGCCGTGATCCATTACCTGTAACAGAATATTGTAAATATCACTGTGCGCCTTTTCGATCTCGTCTAACAAGACCACCGAATAAGGGTGTTTGATGACAGCATCGGTTAACAACCCACCCTGATCAAAGCCCACATAACCAGGAGGCGCACCAATCAATCGGCTTACTGCGTGACGTTCCATGTATTCCGACATGTCAAAACGCACTAGTTCAACGCCCATAATTTTGGCCAGTTGCTGGGTAACTTCTGTTTTACCCACACCCGTTGGACCAGCAAACAGGAAATTACCAATGGGCTTTTGCTCATTACCCAGTCCGGCACGAGACAAATGAATTGCATCCGCTAACGTCTCAATGGCTTTGTCCTGTCCAAACACTACCATTTTC
>NZ_JBLBUE010000103.1:0-12301 GCF_047290655.1 Alteromonas sp. AMM-1
GGGTGGTTCGACAAGATGGGGCTGATATCACTGCTGGATTGTCACCGACAGTTCCAGTGTTAATATGAACCGCCGTGGTACGGAACCGTATGCCCGGTGGTGTGAGAGGACGGGAGTTGTAAAACTCCCTCCTACTCGATCTGTCGCTAATTTTTCGTTGTGCTGCTGAAGCAGTGCCTGCGCTTCTTCGCTTTCTTGAAACATCGTGGTTACGAGCGGATCCAGTTCAGTCCACCACTGCAACCATCCATTATTTAATGCATTGGTAAAGTGCGAGATAAATCCATCAGTGTCGCCATTGAGGGCGCTAATTCGAGCAGACAAATACATTAGAATGCTGTCTTTAAATATTTTTATTTCTTTATTGAGTTGCTTTTGACAGGTAGAAATATATGCGTTCTGTGCAACCGGGTGTGTCTTTAATTCGGCTTGTGCCCAGGCAATTTCAATGGCCGGTGAGCAATAGGGCATGGCATACATTTCCTGTTCGGGAGTGATTTTTTCAAGCGCGATAAATAATTCCGCACTTTGGTTTATTTCCCCCGTCCAGCCTAAATAAATAGCCTGTTCAACTTTGGCCCAATAGTCATCGGGATCACTGGCTACCTGAAACGCTAATAACTCCACCAGTTGCTGCTTTTTTTGTTCTCGTACCAAAATAAATGCCTGATAGGTCAAGTCGTCCTCATCAATTAGCAGTTTGGCATTCTCCGTTAATCCAAGTTCAATAAGAATACTCGCTGCGCTATTGCGATAGTTGAGGTTGTCTTTAGACAGTGAATACGCCTTTAGCCAGTTTTCCAGACTCGCCGAATGTTCACCCGCCAGGTAATTCGCGTCAGCCAGGTTTACATACGCTTGCGGATAATCAGGGAAATCGTTGGTTAACAGCGTCAGATATGACCTTGCCTTTTCGTATTCTCCGCGCCGGGAATACTCAAATCCCATGTTAGCCAGGTTTGCTCTGGATATCGGATCCAGTGAAAGCGCTTGTTCAAGATCGGTTAGTGCCTGATCAAAATGTCCTAATTCCCGATGAACTAAATATCGCCACATAAACGCAATAGACAAGTTTGAGTTTACTGCTAGCGCTTTATCCAAATCAGTCAGGGCAGTGTCGTATTCCTCGGTCATGAACTCTACGTAGCCTTTTACAGCAAAGGCTTCTGCATTGTTGGGCTGCCGAACGATGGCCTTATCCAGATTTTGTTTGGCTAGCTGCGCAGCAATATTGGTGTTGAGTACGCCAAAGCGGCTTTCTCCTTCGGCTAGCAGTGCAATCGTATCGGCCAGTGCTACATAAGCCTGTGCAAACTCCGGATCGAGGGCGATGGATTGTTCAAACAGAGTGCGAGCGGCTTTCATCGATTCGGTGGTTTGCAGCCGGTATTGTTCTTTGCCTTTTAAGTACATCACATAGGCGTCGGTACTGGTGGTGGTGGCGAATGCCTGAAAGGAACCTGCTTCAATGTATTTGTCTTGCAACAAATTAACCACAGCACGGCCAATTTCGCTTTCCAATTTAAAAACGTCTGAAAAGTCTCTGAGGAAGTTCTCAGTCCAAAGCGTATGGCCATCTTGCGTATTCACCAGTTCAACACGAATCTTAATGCGGCTACCTTGTGCTCTTACGCTACCGGTTAGTACGGTTTGAACATTCAGGCGACGGCCTATATCAACCGGCGACAGGCCTTTTTCTGCGAGAATTTGACTGGATTTAGAGGCCGCAACCCTGAATCCGTCGGTACGCCCCAACAGGCTGGTAAGTTCTTCAGCTAAACCGGATGCTAAGTAGTTTTGATCGCGTTCCGGGCTTTGATCGGTAAAGGGAATAACGGCAATTGAGTCAGCCTGCATCACTTGCTGCTGGCCTTCACTTGCTGCCTTATAGTCTGCTTCGATGGCAGTAAAAAAATGCAAACCAATGAACACGCACAGCACTCCGATGCCGCCTAACCCCAGCCAACTGCCCGGGCCAAGGGGTTTTAAAGTCTGACCATCAGCTGGAGGCGTTCTGTGGATCCCGTCTAAGCTAATATCAAAATGCCACGACAGATAGGCAATAACCGGCAGTCCACAGGTTAGCGTGAGGATCACGGCTGGGCCTACCAGCGGGTGCATGTCAATTAAACCGGAGAATACTTCTACTACCTGCAAAACCAGCCAGGAAATACCTAAATAAGCCAATACCGACTTAATCACATTCCGGCGTTTAAGCTCTGTTAAAAAAACGTTCATTATTATGGTTATCCAGCGCTTGTACGGTTATGTTCTGTGCTATCTTCGAGGATATCTGATTATAACTTAATCGCTTTTTAGCGATTGATCCAGCGACGGATGTGTTAATGAAGCATAAATCAGGCAGAAATCCACATGGTTACATTCATAGCGTAATAACCTTAAGAAGTGCGTTATAGTGGGTATTTATCCTAGCGAAATAAACAACTGGATTTCCGAAAATCAACATGTCTCAATATAAATCACTTTTCAGTGTCGCCATAGCCTTCGCTTGCGTGTTGCTGGCGCTTAACTTTGGACTGCGCTCTTCCATGGGATTCTTTATGGCACCGGTGTCTGCCGAATTTGGTTATGGCAGGGAGGTGTTTGCTTTTGCACTGGCGCTGCAGAATCTGTGGTGGGGATTGTTTCAGCCAGTGGCCGGTGCGTTTGCTGATCGGTTCGGTACGGTTAAAACTGTGGTGGCAGGTACTCTGCTTTATGCGCTGGGACTTTATGTCACCGCTACAGCGGATACGATTCAAGGCTTGAATGTGGGCGCAGGCTTTTTGATGGGAATGGGTATTGCCGCAACCGGTTTCGGGGTGGTATTGCCGGCCATGGCCCGTATGGTCTCACCGGAAAAACGCTCTTTTGCATTGGGTTTGGGCAGTGCAGCTGGCTCTGCAGGGCAATTGCTGGTAGTGCCTGTGGCACAGTCGTTTATTGCCGGTTATGGTTGGAGCATAGCGCTTTTGCTGATGGCGGGTTGCGCTTTGTTAATGATGTTTTTAGCGTCCCCTCTGCGTGAAACGACAAAACCTACCGGGCAAACGGCTGCTTCTGACAAGAAGCAGTCGATGTCGGAAGCGCTGCGCGAGGCGTGTACCTATTCACACTACTGGCTATTGGTAGCGGGTTTCTTTGTATGTGGTTTTCAATTAGCGTTTATTACCGTGCACATGCCGGCGTTTTTGAGTGACAGGGGCTTTGCCTCTGATGTTGCGGTTGCCAGTTTGGCTTTGATTGGATTGTTTAATATATTTGGTTGCTTGCTATCTGGCTCCTGGGCAGGCAAGTATTCCAAGGCGAAAATACTCACAGGTATTTATGCATTACGTGCGGTTTCCATTGCCGCGTTTATGTATTTCCCCATGTCAGCGCATTCTGTTTATGCCTTTTCAATTATTACGGGCTTACTGTGGTTAGCTACGGTGCCTCCCACGTCCGGGCTGGTGGCGCAAATGTTTGGGTTGCCTTACATGGGATTGTTGTATGGCATTGTGTTTTTAAGTCACCAATTACGCTCATTCAGTGGAGTGTAGCTGGGTGGCTACTTGTTTGACGTTACCGGCTCTTACGATGTGGTGTGGTGGGCGGCCTGCGGCATTGCGGTGGTCACTGCGCTACTGCATTTGTGGATTGATGAACGTCCGGTTGAACGCTTGAGAGTGGTAACCGCTTAGCGTGTTTGTTTCCTGAAACCAGGTGTGAATCTGGTTTCAGGAAGGATACCTAGCCTATTAATGCTTGCGGGTTGATTTGTCCAGTGTACCCATGGCATAGGCCGAGATAACGAATGTGAGGTGGATCAACACGTACCACATGAGCTTGTCGTTATCGATATTCTTCGCATTCATAAAAATTTTCAGTAAATGTATAGACGAAATGGCTACAATCGACGCGGCAACTTTGCTCTTGAGTGAACTGGTGTCCAGTGTGCCCAGCCACGCCAATTTTTCGGTGCCTTCTTTCAGGTCTATTTGCGACACAAAGTTCTCGTAACTGGTAAACATCACCATAATGATCAGGCCCGATACCAGTGCGATGTCAATCAGCGATAACACCACCAGAACAATGTCTGCTTCGCTGATTTCCAGTACGTGGGGCAGCAGGTGAAAGAGTTCCTGAAAAAACTTAATGCCCAAGGCCACCAAAGCCAGGCTTAACCCAAAGTAAATAGGCGCAAGTAACCATCGTGACGCATACATTACGCGTTCTACCCAAGCTTCCAAGTTGCATTCTCCTGTTTGATAAACTTAAAAAATTTTGTGCTACATGTTTAAAGACTATCCGGGTCTTTCTTTGCGAGCCGGATAGTATGTCTGGCTTTTCTGTTTCGCAACTGAATATTCAGGAATTCTACCAATACCGAGAATGCCATGGCGAAATACACATACCCTTTGGGGATATGCAGGTCGAAGCCTTCGGCGATTAAGGTAAATCCAACCAGAATCAAAAACGACAGTGCCAGCATTTTAATGGTGGGGTTGGCATCAACAAAATCGCCAATGGGTTTAGCGGCAAATAACATCACCGCCACCGCCCCTACAATTGCAATGGCCATTACACTTACATGCTCGGCCAGACCAACTGCGGTAATTACGGAATCCAGTGAAAACACCACATCAAGAATGGCGATCTGGATAAGAATCGACATCATACCCGACACCGCATTGGATTCGCCAGAAGCAACATTTTCTTCAAAGCTGTTGTGAATTTCATGGGTGGATTTTGCCAGCAGGAACAGTCCACCCAAAATTAAAATAATATCTCTACCGGAGATGGCTTCGCCAAAAAGCGTAAACAGGGGATTAACCAGCCCCATTACCCAGCTTAAACTAAATAACAGCATTAACCGGGTGATCATGGCTAACGACAGGCCAATGCGCCGGGCTTTATTTCGCTGCGCTTCAGGCAAGCGTGAAACCAAAATCGAAATAAAAATGATGTTGTCGATGCCAAGTACAATTTCCAGGGCCATTAAAGTAGCCAGTGCAACCCAGGCATCGGGGCTTGCTATCCAGTCGAACATTTTGATTTGACTTAGTTAAATAAAGTGATTTATGGTAACAAACTGCATCGTGCAGGAATATGGCAGCCTGATGAATTCAGGCTTTTTTATTTTTATCGTTATTACAGAAAATTT
This sequence comes from Alteromonas sp. AMM-1, assembly GCF_047290655.1. Lineage (NCBI taxonomy): Bacteria > Pseudomonadati > Pseudomonadota > Gammaproteobacteria > Alteromonadales > Alteromonadaceae > Alteromonas > Alteromonas sp. AMM-1. The sequence continues at coordinate 5,147 of NZ_JBLBUE010000103.1, forward strand.
CGATGGGTGTGATTAACGCTTTGTTGCTGACTTTTTCTGTTTGGCCAGTCGCTTTTTCTCCTGCTCCTTCAGCACGTCGTTAATAAAACGCTTACGGCCGTACTGACGGGTAATAATGCAGTTGTCCAGCACAAAGCCTCTGGCCGGGCAGTATTCACGTCCGTAATAAATAATTTGCAGGTGCAGGTCGTTCCAGCGCTCTTTAGGGAACAGGCGTTTGGCATCGCGCTCGGTTTGTTCCACACTTTTGCCGTTAGACAAGCCCCAACGGTACATCAGGCGGTGAATATGGGTATCCACCGGAAAGGCGGGTACACCAAATGCCTGGGACATTACCACTGATGCCGTTTTGTGGCCTACACCTGGCATGGCTTCAAGTGCCTCAAAATCCTGTGGTACTTCACCGCCGTGCAGTTTTATGATCATATCCGACAGATGCCAGATACCTTTTGATTTCATCGGCGACAAGCCACAGGGTTTGATGATTGCCTGGATGTCGTCAATGCTCATTTTCACCATATCAAAGGGGTTATCGGCCCGGGCAAACAATTTTGGCGTAATTTGGTTTACCCGCTCGTCGGTGCACTGGGCAGACAATAATACCGCTACCAGCAGTGTATAAGGGTCTTTGTGATCCAGTGGAATGGGTATTTCCGGGTACAGTTCATCCAGAATGGTCATGATGGCCTGTACTTTTTGTTGTTTTGTAAGGGAACTACTCATAATGGGTACCAGTTTATACGCTTTGAATTACTAATTTTCGGCAGTCACGCGTGCGCGAACCACGGTTTTGGGCGCATTTGCGGCCGCTTTTTCGGCCAGCCGTTTATCGATAATATTTTTCAACGCAATCAAAAAGCCCAGTCCCAGGAATGCGCCAGGAGGCAATATGGCCAGCAAAAACGGATTATCGGGGCTAAACAGGGTGATTTGCCAGTTTGTCGCTACAGGGCCAAACAGCCGCTCTGCGCCGTGTAACAATGTGCCGTTGCCCAGTGCCTCACGGATACCACCCAGAATAACCAGAACCAGAGTAAAGCCCAGTCCCATCATCAGTCCGTCAAAGGCCGATGCCGCTAGGGGATTTTTGGACGCAAATGCCTCTGCACGGCCAATAATCGCGCAGTTGGTAACAATCAGCGGAATGAATATCCCAAGGGCCAGATACAATTCGTAGGTATAGGCATTCATCATCAGTTGAATTACGGTTACGAACGCAGCAATGATCATGACGAAAACCGGAATGCGGATGGCCGAGGTGACATAATTGCGAATCAATGACACCGTTGCGTTTGAGCCAATAAGCACCAGCGTTGTGGCTATGCCCAGTCCTAAACCATTAATTACACTGGATGTAACTGCAAGTAACGGGCATAACCCAAGCAACTGCACCAGTGCGGGGTTGTTTTTCCACAAGCCTTCGAGTGTGAGCTGTTGATACATACGCACTTACTCCTGTGATTCTGCCTGGGCAGGGCAGTTGGTGGGTAAATCAAATAACCGGGTCTGCTGGTGATTAATGTAATCCAGAGTGCGGGCTACTGCGCCCACTACCGCTCTTGGCGTAATAGTGGCTCCAGTGAACTGATCAAACTGCCCGCCATCTTTTTTTACCTGCCAGCGTTTAGCGTCTTCAGGCTGGTATACCTTACCGTTGAATCCCAGCATCCAGTCGCTCACTGCCATGTCTATTTTGTCGCCCAGTCCGGGGGTTTCAGCATGATCCAGCGCTCTTACGCCGAGTACTTCACCTTGGGTATTCACCCCAAGAATTAAATGAATGTTGCCACTGTAACCATCCGGCGCGGTAAATTCTGCGGCCAGTGCGGCATTATTGCTATCCAACCGGGCGCGATACACCGCGTGCAAGCCACGGCCAAGTTCAGGGGTATCGAGTTGCACACAGTCCAGTGCCAATTGGTTGTTGTAAAGCGCGGGCGGTACAACCTCATTTAAGGTGCTCAGCAGTCGTTTGGCGCGCTGTTCAGCAATTTTCTGTGCGGTACTTTCGTAGGTAAACGCAATGAGGGCTGTCGTAATTAAGGCGAATAAGGCCAATAACCCACCGTTTTTCAATATGCTGTTGGGCATCAGGCGTCTCCCTCTGAAGGCTTTTTCCTGGGCTTCTGACCATACACTCTTGGCTGAGTGTAATAATCTATCAGGGGAACGGCCATATTCATGATCACCACGGCAAATGCCATGGCATCGGGGTAGCCACCAAAGGTGCGTATCATTACTACCCAAAAACCAATAGCAGCACCAAATACCAACCGGCCTTTAGGCGTTGTGGAGGCAGAGACGGGATCTGTTGCAATAAAAAATGCGCCCAGCATTACTGCACCATTGGTCCAGTGAAATAAAGCAGAGCCATATAAATCGCCATTGATAAGCTGCAAAAAGACGGCGGTTACCGCAACACTGGCTAACAGCGAGACAGGAATATGCCAGCTAATAATGCGCAATTGAATGAGCAATACGCCGCCAGCTAAGTACGCCAGTGCAATCCAGCCCCAGCCAGCGCCAGCGGCTTCGGTTATTCCGTTGCCGAACAATGGGGGGGTAAGGGCTTCCGTGTAAGTGTATCCCTGACTCAATTGGGTTTTAACGTAGTCGAGAGGGGTTGCCATGGTAAAACCATCGGCACCCGCGCGCAGCTGAGTAAGATCGTATCCCGACTGACTAAACCCGGTAAATATTACGGATACGGCGTCACCAAACGACAAGGTATGCAGTGCCAGCGAAGATGGTGGCAACCAGCCACTCATAGCGGCAGGGAATGAAATTAACAGCATCACGTATGCTGCCATAGCTGGATTGAATAAATTGAATCCCAAGCCGCCATAAAGTTGTTTAACAATGGCAATAGCAAACCAGCTGCCCAGCACGGTCATCCACCAGGGCAACAATGGCGGTAAACTTACCGCCAGTAACAGTGCAGTAACGATGGCACTGTAATCGGCGATAGCCTGGCCTATTTCACGCTTTCGCAGGGCGACAATAACCGCTTCCGTAACCACCGCAGTAATGGCTGCTAACAGCATTTGTATTATCACACCCCAGCCAAAAAATACGACCTGAGCAATGACGCCAGGGATCATGGCGTACAGTACCCAGCGCATAACCTGATCGGTGGTGCGCCGAACGTGTTGGTGAGGAGAACTCGATAGGGTTAACTTCATGCGTTATCTTGCTCCTGCTCGTCACTGCTGTTTTCTTGCGCCGCTTTTTTAGCTTTGGCGCGCGCAACCGCAGCGGCAATTTTGGCTTTGCGCTGGGCTTCGGGACTCATTGAGTCGTCGGTTGATTCACTATTCTCGCTGGCTACTTCCTGAACTTGCGACGGCGAAGGCGAAGGCGACGACGAATCAGTTGCCGCTTTTTTCGCTTTTGCGCGGGCTACCGCGGCGGCAATTTTGGCTTTGCGCTGGGCTTCTGGGCTCAGTGATTCGTCGCCATGCCCGTTTGTCTCTTCCGTTTCACTTGGCGAGGCCTGAATTACACTATCTGACTCTGTCGACGCCTTTTTCGCTTTCGCACGTGCTACTGCTGCAGCAATTTTGGCTTTGCGCTGTGCTTCGGCATCATCAGTTACGGTAGTCGCTGATGTTTCAACCGGTTCAGCGTTTTCGACGGACGTTTGTATATCGGTTTGTTCAGCGTTGCTATCAGCTTCAACCGCGGCTTTTTTGGCTTTCGCTCGTGCAACGGCCGCAGCGACTTTGGCTTTGCGTTCTGCGGCGGGATCCGTTACTGCTGTCTCAACACTATCGGTTGTTGCTGAAACTGTGCTTGCGCTAGCATCCCCCGAGTCCTCTGCAGGGCTAGTCAATCCGGCTTTTTTAGCCTTAGCGCGAGCAATCGCCGCAGCCACTTTGGCTTTGCGATCTGCATTGGCATCGTGTCCGGTGCTGCTTTCTTGTGACACGGTATCGCTTGTTGATTCAGCATCGGATGCGCCAGCTGCTAGCTGAGCTTTCTTCGCTTTTGCTCTGGCAATAGCTGCGGCCACTTTATCTTGCTTTGCGTCAGATGATGTTCTTTGCGGGTCAGCTTCTGAAACGCCTTCAGCTTCTGATTGCTGCGCTGCCTTTTTGGCTTTCGCTCTGGCCAGTGCGGCGGCAACTTTATCTTTGGCTGGACTGGCGGCGGTGTCGTCATTATTGGTAACGGCCGCGCGTTGTTGCTGAGCTTCCATTGCCTGTTTACGCGCTTCCGCGGCCTGACGATGTTTAGCTTCGCGCTCTTCTTTTTCGCGCTCTAGCCTCGCTTTACGCGCTTCAAACCGTTGCCTGGATTTTTCAGCTTTGTCTTTTTCGTCTTTCTGAACACGAATTTGCGACTTGGCTTTGCGATAGTAATGCACCAGTGGAATTTCGCTTGGGCAAACGTACGCACAGGCTCCGCACTCAATACAATCGAATTAATTGTATTCTTCGGCTTTGTCCAATTCGCCCGCTTTACTGTGCCAGTACAATTGCTGGGGTAGCAAACTGGCAGGGCAGGCGTCGGCACACGCACTGCAGCGAATGCAAGCGAGCTCACGCTGATTCATTCGCAGTTCTTTTTTGGCCGGTACCAGAATGCAGTTGGTGGTTTTCACCACGGGCACGTCGGTTGACGGCAGGGTAAAGCCCATCATGGGACCGCCCATGATCACTGTTGGGCTGGCCTGACGCTTGGGTTGATAACTGCCTTGCGCCAGCAGTGTCTGAATTGGCGTGCCAATCAGTGCCCACACATTTTGCGGGTGCTGAAGCGCCTCACCCGTTAAGGTTACCACCCGTTGAATCAGCGGCTTGCCGTACAAAATGGCATCGGCAATGGCATAGCTGGTGCCTACGTTAAACATCATTACGCCAATGTCGGCGGGCAGGCCGTCACGCGGGACTTCACGCCCGGTAAGCACCTGAATTAGCTGTTTTTCACCGCCTGCAGGGTATTTGGTTGGCACCGACACTACGCGAATTTGTGCATTGTCTTCGCACACTTTTCGCATTGCCTCATAGGCTTCAGGCTTGTTGTCTTCAATACCGATAAGGGTAACTTTAGGTGTGAGCAGGTGACGTAAAATATCGATACCCTGACGGATTTGCCAGGCGTGTTCACGCATCAGGCGGTCGTCAGAGGTAATATAGGGTTCGCATTCCACGCCGTTAATAATTAAAAACTCAACGGTTTTTCTGGCGGTTGATTTAATGTGCGTTGGAAAGCCTGCGCCGCCCATTCCGGCTATACCTGCATCACATATTGCCGCTATCAATTCATTGGGCTCAGCATGAGTGTAATCAGTAAAGCCACTTATGCTTGTCCATTGATCCTGGCCATCAGGTTTAATTACCACGCAAAGCTCTGCAAGTCCGCTGGGGTGCGCAGTGGTGCGTTCTTCTATTGCAATTACGTCGCCCGACGTTGGGGCGTGCACCGGCACAGAAAAAGGGTGGGGGCTTTGTGTTAACGGCTGACCTTTCAGCACGCGATCACCCACTGCAACTAAACAGCTTCCCGCAGTACCAATGTGCTGCTTTACCGGAATAACCAGTGTTTGTGGTAACGGTAATGTACCAATAGACGTTTGGTTTGACAGGGATTTACGGCCGTCAGGATGAACACCACCAGGGAAGTCCCATAGCTTTTGTTGATCCAGACGCTGAAGTATTTGAGGAAAATCGTTTGGCATATCAGGAAATCACTTTCACCGGAATATCGCCCTGAGGCGTTTGTGAGAAATCCCATTGCCAGGATGCAGTGGTGGGGTTCACTGTTACCATGTCGATACAGTCTACCGGGCAGGGTTCAACACATAAATCACAGCCTGTGCAGGCATCGGTTATTACGGTATGCATTTGCTTGGCCGCACCCACTATGGCATCCACCGGGCAAGCCTGAATGCACTTAGTACAACCAATACACTCGTCTTCGCGAATATAAGCTACTTTGGGGGCGTTTTCTTCACCGTGAGCGGCGTCCAGTGGCTTGGCTTCCACCCCCATTAAATCAGCCAGTTGTTTAATGGTCGCTTCGCCACCTGGCGGGCATTTGTTAATGTCGTCACCATTGGCAATGGCTTCTGCATATGGCTTACAACCGGGGTAGCCACACTGGCCGCATTGTGTTTGAGGCAACAGCTGGTCAATTTGCTCAACCAGCGGATCACCTTCAACGTGAAAACGAATGGCGGCGTAACCCAGTGCCAACCCAAATCCCAGGGCCATGAGTCCCAGCGCGATCAATGCCACAACCATCATTACACTTTCACCAAACCGCTAAAGCCCATAAACGCAAGTGACATTAAACCTGCGGTGATCATGGCAATCGATGCGCCTTTGAAAGGGGTAGGGACGTCAGCTGCTGCCAGTCGTTCGCGCATGGCCGCAAATAAAATCATGGCAAGGGAAAACCCAACAGCGGCGCCAAATCCGTACACAATACTCTGAATCAGATTGTGCTGTTCGGTGAGATTGAGTAATGCAACGCCTAGTACCGCGCAGTTGGTCGTGATAAGGGGCAAAAAGATGCCCAGCAGACGGTAAAGGGTTGGACTGGTTTTGTGCACTACCATTTCAGTAAATTGCACCACAACCGCAATCACAAGAATAAAACTAATCGTGCGTAAAAAGCTGATGCCCAATGGCTGTAACAAATAGGTTTCTACCAGATAACTACACACGGACGCTAAGGTGAGCACAAAAGTGGTAGCCATAGACATGCCAATGGCGGTTTCCAGTTTGCTGGAAACGCCCATAAAGGGGCATAAACCCAGAAATTTAACCAGTACAAAATTGTTGACTAACACCGTACTGATAAGAAGCAGGAAAAATTCAGTCATTGCGATTTAGTAATACCAACCAGGCCAGTAGATTAAGGATAAATTTACGCATTCATAATCGCGGCATTATCTCTTATTTTTCGAGTAATTAAAAACGTATACTGGAAATTTGCGCCGACTGATCTACACGTGCTGACGAATTAATCAATAAACTGGGAAAGTTGTTATGGGATTTGTTGCTAAGCGGGATGCTCGAAGGTAGTTGAGCCAAAAGTGGCTCCCCCTCCCCGACTCGAACGGGGGACCTGCGGATTAACAGTCCGTCGCTCTAACCAACTGAGCTAAGGGGGACCTGTGTTTCAACGGCTGCGAATATTAATGAGGTA
>NZ_JBLBUE010000104.1:0-12224 GCF_047290655.1 Alteromonas sp. AMM-1
GTTTTCCCGCCGCGACAATGGGGGGATTAGGTACCTGCTTTTGCAGTTGCTGCAGGTGTGAAAGCAGACTAGCGCTCATCAGATAAGCCTTGCTCTAACAAGAATTTATCCAGTACGTTTTTACAGCGGCGCTCAACCGACAGATCCACGGCATTGTTTTTGGTAACAATGTCACAGCCGCCGCGAGCAAGCGCCGGGGTTTCAATTAAGGTCCAGCCTTTGGTTTGCAGGGTATCTTCCCCGAAATGTGCAGTAACCAGTGCAATATCATCAGGGTGCATGTGAATTTTAAACTGCGTTTCTTCCACAGGCAGTGCCTTAAGCCCTTCGCTGAGGGCCTGTAAAATAACCTGTTCAGATAAAGTCACTTCGGTGCGAATAACTGAGCGCGCCAATGCTACCGCCAATTTAACGATTTCTTTGCGCACCTGTGCGTCTATCTGATGCAAAGGCTCATGTAGTTTATCGGCCAGTGATTGCCACAATTCAGATTGCTGATTGATCTGAGCCTGACCTTCCTCAAGCCCTCGATTCAGGCCTTCGTCATGACCTTGGGCCAGCCCTTCCGTTTTACCGGCTTCCAGACCTTCGGCTTTGCCTTCGTCATAGCCAGCTTGTTTACCTTCTGCAAAACCTTCATCGTAGGCGGCCTGGCGAATAGCTTCAATTTCTTCTGCGGTAGGGGGCAGAATTTCTATCGGTGCTTCGGGTGGTTCGTATTTCCAGTCACTACGGCGATTTAACGCATTGGTGCGCGTAAGATCCTGCTGCTCGGGATTATCAACATGGGGCAATTCCCAGTCACGGGCACCTTCGAGTTCTTCCAGCGTAAAACGTTTAATGGTTGTCATACATCATGCCGGTGTTAGAGGAACTCTTCACCACCGCCTCCGCCAAGCATAATTTCACCTGCGTCAGCCAGTCGGCGGGCCACAGACAGAATTTCTTTCTGGGCAGTTTCCACTTCACTGATCCGCACCGGCCCCAGCGCTTCCAAATCATCCACCAGCATTTCAGCCGCGCGTTTAGACATGTTTTTAGTAATTTTGTTTTTAAGCTCTTCGTCTGCACCTTTAATGGCTTTAAGCAGCGAGTCTTGTTGTACTTCGCGCAGAATGGCCTGAATACCCCTGTCGTCCACATCCACCAGGTTGTCGAAGACAAACATCAGATCCTGGATTTGTTGGCTCAGTTCTTCGTCTTGCTCGCGGATAGCGTCCATCAACTGTCCTTCGATATTGGTATCGAGGTAGTTCATGATATCGGCCGCCGACTTCAGGCCGCCCATTTTCGCTGCCTGCGTACCGGCCTGACCAGCGAATTGTTTCTCCATGATTTCGTTCAGTTCCTGCAAAGCTGCTGGTTGAACTTCTTCCAGGTTTGCCACACGCATTAACAAATCCAGACGCACTTTTTCCGGGAACTGCGACAAAATTTCGGCGGATTGCTCCGGTTCCAGATAAGACAATACGATAGTTTGGATCTGCGGGTGTTCGTTGCGAATGATGCTGGCAACCTGCTTGGAGTCCATCCATTTGAGCGAGTCCAGACCTTTGGCCCCGGAGCCCATCAGGATCTGATCGATCAGGTTGGCAGCTTTGTCCTCGCCCAATGCTGCGGTTAATGCGCGTTTTACGAAGTCCTGGCTTTGGAATCCGATGGTCGAGTAATTTTGGATCTCATCAATAAAGTTCTTATGTACGGCAGTAATTTTTGCTTGCGTCATATCCTCTATGCGGGCCATTTCGGCCCCTAGCTTTTGCACCTGTTTGGGTTCCAGGTGCTTGAGGATCTGTGCGGCATCTTCTTCAGACAAACTGAGCAGCAAAATGGCCGCTTTCTCGACGCCTTCTAATTTACTGACGTCGTAGGCAGGTTCTTTTTGTTGTTGTGTAGCGAGTTGTTCTGCCATGGTTTTACCCCTTACTCATCCTGCATTAACCAGCCTTTCACCACCTGCGCAGACAGCTCCGGCTCATTGGCCACCAGCGCGCGAACGGCTTTCAGGACATCTTCATCTTTATGTAAATCAGGTAACATCAGCGAGCCATCTGGCGCAAAGCCTACCTGACCTTCATCAAATTCCTGCGACAGCATATTAATAGTGTCGTCACCCAAATCCAGTCCTTCATCAGCGTCGAAGTCGTCGCCTGCTTTTGAATCGGCAGGGTTGATTAAGCGTGACAACATTGGACGGATCACAGCCAATATTAGCGTAAGTACCACTAAACCGCCCATTACCCACTTCACCAGTGGCATAAAAAACGGCTGCTCCCACAGCGGCAGTTCTTCTTCCATACCGGTATCGATGCGGCTGAAAGGCATGCTAACCACTTCTAAACTGTCACCACGGGTAACGTCAAAACCAATCCCGCCTTGTAATAAGCGACGAATACTTAACAGTTCTTCCGGGCTGCGGGCTTCGCTGGTTACCGTGCCATCTTCACCACTGGTTTGCAGATAATCCACCGCTACTGACACGCTTAATCTGCGAATTACACCGGTTTGCTGCTTAGTATGGCTGATAGTGGTATCCAGTTCATAGTTGCGGGTAGATTCTTTGGTGGTGCGACCCGGCACCGGCGCAACCTGGCCATTGCCACCGGCCTGCTCAGGTATGGTGGAATCAAGCGGCGGCTGATTACTTACTGCGCCGGGGATACCTGCCGCAATAGAGCCTACGGAGTTTTCTTCTACTACCATTTCACTGCGCACGGCAGGCAAATCCGGGTTGTAGCGGCGCTGAGTTTGCTCAACGGCGGTAAAATCCATGGTTACGTCAACCTGCGCAGTGTAGTTGCCAATCCCAATCACGGGGATCAGAATCGCGTCAATTTTTTCCTGATATTCGGTTTCGCGCTGACGCTCAATTTCATATTCTTTGCGCGCTCTGGCACTCAGCGAATCCTGAGAACCAGAATTCAGCAAGCGGCCGTTGCTATCGGTAACGGTTACACGCTCGGGTTCCATGCCTTGTACAGCAGACGCCACGATGTCTACCACCGCATCCACTTCTTCACCGCTGATCGCCGCACCGCGGTTGGCAGTAAGTACAACGGTAGCACTGGCCTTTTTCTCACGACGGGCAAACACATTTTCTTTGGGCAGCGCCAATAATACACGGGCCTTTTTAATACTGGCAATGTCTTCAATAGTGGCGGCAATTTGTTTTTCACGGGCGTGCTTTAAGCGCTCCATTTCAACCCGCTGACTCACGCCAAAGCCCATGTCCTGCATAATGATATCAGCGCCTTCCTGCTCAGCCTGCGCCAATCCCTCACGACTCATGCCCAGCTTGATTTTCTGATACTCATCTACGCGTACATGAACAATATTGCCTTCAAGCTTGTATTTAATTTGATTGGCATCCAGATAATCGAGCGTTTCGATCAGCTCTTCCGTATCCATTTTGGCTAATGGCCGTAAATCAGGTTCCTGTACAAATACAATGACAAAAATGGCAATCGCTACCGATATTACCAACACAACTACCAGCGTCATCTGACGCATCATGTCGGTATTATTAATGGTATCCATAAAGCCAGACTTTTGTTCAGTCTCGCCGCCAGCGCCCATTGAGTCGCTTACTGTCAGATTAGTACCCGTTGCTTCAGCCACAGTTAATTACTCCACTTACACCGGCATATTCATGATTTGCTTGTATGCTTCCAGCACTTTGTTTCTTACCTGAACGGTCGCTTCAAAGGCGATCCCGGACTTTTCCTTGGCCAGCATGACATCTGCCATACTTAACGAGCGGTCACCCATTTCAAAGCGTTGCTGCATATCTTTCGATTCAAGCTGCATACCATTCACTTTTTCAATGGCATTATTCAGTAACTGTGCAAAGTCACTTTTGGAAGTATTCAGATCCAACTGAGGCTGCGGATTTACGTCCAGACGGGTCTGCGCGATCATAGCCTGCATTTCCTGATACAAACTGTTGGCTTTAACGTCCATAACGGCTCCTGAATGTGTGTATGGCATTTCCCAATGTCGGGAACATGACATGTTCTTCAACTTATGCAGATATACAGCAAAGACCAGACCAACTTTGCAAAACAATATAAATCAGAGGGTTACGTTGAGATGCCAAAATTATGGCGGCATGTAATAGAGGGATGTTTGGGGAATGCAACAAAAAAGGCGCTTCAGCGCCTTTTTATTCAGTGAAAATCATGCTGGCACGTCTATGCCCTGATCACGCATTCTTGCCAGCTTATAACGAAGCGTACGCGGGCTGATCCCCAACTTCTCGGCAACATCTTTGCGCTTGCCTTTACAGGCATTCAGCGTATCTAAAATGATCTGATGTTCCTGATGACGAAGCTCTGAGCCCAGGCGACTGTTGTCTTCTTCATATTCATCGAATACAGGTGAACTTACTGGTTGTGCTGACAACGACTCAATCATCAGGTCGGTTGCATCAATAGTAGTCCCTTCACACAGGATTAATGCGCGTTGACACACGTTTTCCAGTTCGCGTACGTTACCTGGCCAGGCGTGTTGCAACAGTTTATTGCGGGCCGAAGCACTTAGCGTAAAATTACCCAGTCCTTGCTGGCTTGCATGCCGCGCAATCAGATGCTCAGCCAGCGGAATGATATCCCCACTGCGCTGACCCAAGGGCAACCAGGTGATCGGAAATACGTTTAAGCGGTAGTACAGGTCTTCTCTGAAGTCCCCTCTCGCCACAGCTTCTTTTAAGTCACGGTTGCTGGTAGCGATCACCCGCACATCCAATTCAATGGTTTTACGCGCCCCCAGACGTTCAACTTCTTTTTCCTGTAACACCCGTAACAACTTAGCCTGTAACGCTAAGTCCATTTCAGTAATTTCATCGAGTAACAACGTACCGCCCTGGGCTTGTTCAAACTTACCCGGACAGGCTTGAATTGCGCCGGTAAACGCGCCTTTCTCGTAGCCGAATAACGTTGCTTCCAGCATATTTTCCGGGATAGCCGCACAGTTGATAGCCACAAACGGATTAGCCGCGCGTTGCGAGTTATCATGGATGTATCGCGATAGCACTTCTTTACCTGAACCACTCGGTCCCAATACCATCACGGTGGCTTCCGAACGGGCAACTTTACGCGCCAGCGTTAGTAACGCTTCACTGCGCGGATCGCCTACCACCGGCTGACGAGATTCCACTTTTTGCGCTGGTGCATAACGGCTAACCAAATTCAGTAACACTTCAGGAGCAAACGGTTTCGACAGGTAGTCGGTTGCACCATCACGCATTGCCTGCACCGCATCGTCGATGGTGGCATAGGCTGTCATTAACAAAACAGGTAAATTGGCGTCTTTAGCCTTAATTGCTTTAAGCAGTGCCAGTCCGTTCATTTCGCCCATTTGGATATCGCTGATCACAATATCCACCGGCTGCCGCCCCAGCATCATAATGGCTTGCTCAGCGCTGTCTGCCGCGACAACCTGATAGTCTGCCAATAACAGCGTATCTACCAACGCCTCACGCAGGCCGGCATCATCTTCTACGATCAATACAGTTGTTTTTGGCATGAATTACCCCTTAATGACCGACGTTAATGGTTCAACGTCACTGGAAAACGCCCGCGGCAGCATTATTGAGAAACATGCACCGCCGTCTGGCAAATTGGTTACCTGAATTTTACCCTGATGCGCATTGGCTACTGATTTCACCACTGCCAAACCAAGGCCTGTACCATGAGTTTTGGTAGTGAAAAACGGCTCAAAAATCTTTTGTCTTACCGTGTCGCTCACACCCGGCCCCTGATCGGATACAGCAACGACCAACCAACGATTTTGCAACCGAAACTGTACCTGAATAGTGCTCTCTTTAGGGCTGATCTGGCTGGCGTTTTGAATGAGGTTTAATACTGCGCCTTGCAGTGCAGTAAGGTTGCCGGTAATGTGCGCGTCAATATTCTGACCTTTGAAAACCAGCTGTTGATTCATGCCCGCTGCCATGGTTTGCGCTGTGGCTTCGATAGCATCGAACAGGGTTTCAACTGAGATGTCGTTGACCACTTGTTGTTCGCCACTTTTGGCAAACAACAACATGTCATTTACCTGACTCTCTAACTCTTTTAAACGGTCTTGCAGTTTATTGGCAAACTGATGACTGGCATCAGCACCTAACCCCTTACGGGTTAAATTGGCTGCATATAGCATGGCAGCCGATAATGGCGTGCGAATTTGATGTGCCAGCGAAGCTACCATTTTTCCTAATGAAGACAATCGCTGTAAATGACTCAGGCGCGCCTGCAACTGACGGGTTTCGGTAAGATCAGTGAGCACGATAAGCTGGCCGGGTTCGTTCACCAAAGGTGTGATAGATAGCTTAACTCTGCGCCCGTCGAACAACGACACTTCATGGCCATCATCCGCTCTTGGTTTAAATGAACGGGCAATAATGGTTCGCCACAATTCACCTTCCAGGGGTTCGCCTAAAAACACTTTTGCCTGCTCGTTGGCCTGACGCACGATCCCCTGACCATCGATTACTACTACGCCAGCGGGCATAACCTGTAACAAATGGCTCAGCCGCGACGCCTGTTGTTGGAGTGAGGCCAGTTCCTGTTGCTGAGCTTGTGCTTTGTCACGGGCAACACTTAAATCTGTGAGCGTAGCGCCGGCGCCGGACTGGGCGTCGGTGATATCCTCAATGAGGTTGGCAGAACGACTTTTTAATGCCATGGGATCCTCGTCAATTTGCAGACACTATTTAACATATCCAAGGGGATAGCATTTGCCGTGCCAAAAATTAACGATCATTTTTCAATGAGTTATGAATTGCCGCAGTGGCAATATTATGTCAATTTACTGACGAAATAGAGATAATACCAATTTGCATACAGAGGAAGTGAATTACTTAAAATCGCGATGTGAATTGCGAAAGTGATGTAGCAAAGCGCTTAATTCAGCGCCTAAAAGTACAACTGACTTATCGCTGAATATCGTATTTACGCATTTTTTCGACCAGTGTAGTGCGGCGCATACCGAGTTTATCAGCTGCACGTGCCACAACCCAATCCTGTTGTTCGAGCGCTTGTTGAATGAGATTAATTTCAAGCTCTGACAGATATTCTTTGAGGTTAACACCTTCGTCAGGCAGAAAGCCATTCATGACAGGCTCCGCTTCAGCTTCATCCTGCGCGGCACTTTCGGCGAACAAAGCATTAAATGCCTCACGCTCCAGTACTTCTTCCGGGTAGTCGGGCTCAAAAGGCTCTACGTCGCCATATTGGTATTTTGGGGGTAATTCCTGAACGTCAACAATTTGTCCTGGATAGAGGATCATCAAACGCTCAACAAGATTAGACAGTTCCCTTACGTTACCTGACCAGTTATGCTCCATTAGGGAGCTGATTGCACGCTCGGTAAATTTAACCGGCTCGACACCTTCTCCGTGGATCCGGGTAATGAGCTCCTGCAATAACAACGGAATATCTTCACGACGCTCGCGTAATGCGGGGCTATCAATAGGGAATACATTCAGTCGGTAATACAAGTCTTCGCGGAATTTGTCTTCCGCTATCATTTTTTCCAGGTCCCGGTGCGTTGCAGCAATAATGCGCACGTTACATGCCATCGGCTTATGACCACCGACCCTTTCAAAAATGCGCTCCTGCAATACACGCAGCAACTTTACCTGCATCTGCAGTGGCATATCGCCAATTTCATCGAGGAACAACGTACCGCCTTCAGCTAATTCAAAGCGACCTTTTCGCGAACTAATCGCACCAGTAAATGCGCCTTTTTCGTGACCGAAAAGCTCACTCTCCAGCAGTTCACCGGGAATGGCTCCGCAGTTCACAGGAATAAACGGGCCATCTTTGCGCTCGGATAAAAAATGCACGTTGCGGGCAACCACTTCCTTGCCTGTACCGGATTCACCCAAAATCAGTACCGTTGCATCGGTGGGTGCAACCTGCTCCACTAACCGGCGCACTAGTTGAATTTGCTCGCTCTTGCCAACCAGACTACGGAACAACCGCGTCTTCATGGGCACAGCACTGTTGCGCACAGGATGACTGCGAATGTATTCCTGACAACGGTGAATGGCCTGGGTGAGCACAGGGTAAGTAATCGGCAGGTTGACATGCCCTACCAGATTGCCAACTGTAGGAACTGGCTGTTCACCCGTGTGAACAGCCACAAAAGGATGCATAGGAAACGACTTCACCAGGGCAATCGCTTGTTCGCCGGAAGACACATCCAGCAACACCGCGGTAGGTGATAACTCGGTTAATTGTGCAGACGCTTCAGAAACAGCGAAGGAGCGGCAGGACTCGCCCAAAAATGTCAGAATTGTTTGTAAATTCTGAACCAGAGCTTGGTTGTCACTGACAAGCAGAATATCCTTCATTCGTTCCCCGAAACGCGTTTGTTATTATTCACTAGTTTATACCAATCCTCGCGCATTTGTGCAGTGGGGCAGCAAAGTTCTTTTGGAGAATTGCCATATCCCATCTTGGCGGCAGCTTGGCAGCAGCCTGGCAACATTTGTACATGTTGAAATTTGCCGGAGGATTGTATATTGCGCAGAGCAATTGTAGCGGTAACGCAGTGAATCGCAACGAAAAAGGCGGATCTCAGATACAAAAAAGGCTGGATAACCAGCCTTTGTCTAAAAATGCGGCAATTTAGCCGTTTAGTAAACTCAATACTGAGCCCTGTTGCTGATTTGCCTGAACTTGCACAGACAATGCAGCCTGCCCCAACACATCATTGGCAGCTTGCTGTGACGCCGCCTGCGCGTAATCGGTATCCTGAATACGACTTCTTGCTGCAGCAGTGTTTACGTCTGATTGCGACAGGTTGCGCGCCGTGCTGGCGAGTTGATTCTGTACTGCGCCTAACTCACCGCGGGCACTTCCAACCACATCTACAGCGGCATCGGCCGCTGCCAGGATATCTTCACTGGACTGACTGTTTACATCAATATTCAGCACACCGCTCAACTGACTGGCGATGTCTTTAGTGCCCACACTGATCTGCTGACCCGCTTGCGCACCCACCTGAAAATTAATGTCGCTGTCTGACGATAACAATGGCTTACCCGCAAAATTGGTTTGCTCGATCGTTTGCGAGATATTTTCCTGCAGTTGCGTAATTTCTGATTGGATGGCCTGTTTATCGGCTGCACTTAAAATACCGCTTCCCGCCTGTACTGACAGCTCGCGGATGCGGTTTACGTCGTTATTAATACCTTCCAGTCCGCCTTCAGCGACCTGCGCAAGAGAAATACCGTCATACACGTTATTGATCGCCTGACGGTTGCCTTCTACCTGAGAAGTCAGGCGGTCGATGATTTGCTGCGCCGCAGCGCCATCAGCCGCACTATTGATTTTTTTACCCGATGCCAGCTTTTCAAACAGGGAATCCTGTTTCTTTTGAACCTGCTGAAGCAACGAACCACCAGAATCTGAATTGAAGTTAATCATCATCCTCTCCTCTACCACAAATAAATATAGCAAAACATCGACGAAAAAGTAAGCAACCAAGCAGTATTCAGTTATCGCAGCTAATAACAATGTATAATTATTCAATTTATAAAGCGTCAATAATCTACCGCTTGGCATTGGAATGATTTTTGAATAACGATTTGAATAGCGAAAAGACAGCTAACCTGGATATCCAAAGGTAGGATAGATGGATAATAAAACGGCTGAATTAAGGCAAACCAAAACAAGGCCGATAACAAGTAAATCGTTGCGAATAAGTATTATGAGAACAATCACAGCCGCCGTGCTCAGAGAATGTGGCAAGCCACTGGATATAGTTAACAATATTACTATCCCTGAATTGGGTAATGGTCAGGTATTGGTTAAAATTCACTATACCGGCGTGTGTCATTCTCAGTTAATGGAAGTATCTGGTGCGCGAGGTGTAGATCGCTATTTACCTCATATGCTCGGACATGAAGCAACAGCAACTGTGATTGATATAGGCCCAAATGTATCCACGGTTTCGCCTGGCAATAAAGTTGTACTGGGCTGGTTAAAGGGTTCAGGTGTCGACGCGGGGGGAACGGTATACGAATCCCCCATAGGTAAAATTAATGCAGGCCCTGTAACCACATTCAGCAATTACAGCGTGGTATCAGAAAATCGCTGCTATCCTTTACCCCCGCAAATAGGATTAAAGGAAGGCGTGCTGTTCGGATGTGCACTGCCTACCGGTATGGGAATGGTGCAAAACCAACTGTCACTGAATCCAGAAAACAGCGTTGGAATAATGGGATTAGGTGGAATTGGTATGGCTGCGCTGATCGCTGCGGTAAATTGTGGCGCCAGACTCATTGTGGCCATCGATACCAATGATGACAAGCTGGCACTTGCCAGACGTATTGGAGCGCACGTTACCCTGAATCCAACAAGAGACGCGCTGACCGAATCAATCCAACAAGCTAATAACGGCGAACTACTCGATTACATCGTTGAAGCAGCCGGCAGTTGCCGAACCATTGAATCTGCATTCGCACTGATCCATCGCCAACACGGCAAATGCGTGTTTGCCTCGCATCCCAAGCATGGCGACAAAATACAATTGGATCCGTTTGAGCTTATTTGCGGAAAAACCATTGAAGGTTCCTGGGGAGGCGGTGCCAACCCGATGACGCTATTGAATCAGGCTGCAAACGACGAAAAGTCACTTGCACCTCTACAACACTTTTTGTCCGACACATATACACTCACACAGATAAATCAGGCCCTGGAAGATTTAACCAATCAAAAGGTAGTCAGAGCCATCATCGAAATGGATGGTAACGCACATGAATGATAAACACGCCACACTCCAGCAGATTCTTGCCGCCAAACAAGCAGGTAAATCTGTGTGCTTTGTTTCAGGTAACTTCAATATAATTCATCCAGGGCATTTGCGCTTTTTGCTGTTCGCCGCAGAGCAAGCCGATTTGCTGGTAGTTGGTTTATACGACAGACATGAGTCTCTGAGCGCCTGCTTTGACAACGAAGAAAGGCTGATGGCACTAAAAGCACTAAATTGCGTTGATGAAGTAATTGTAGTGAACGGGGATCGTCTGAATGTAATTGCCCAGATTCAACCTGACGTGATTGTAAAGGGCAAAGAATTTTCCAAAGCCGATAACCCGGAAAAAGCCATTGTAGATACCTATGGTGGGCGTTTAATTTTCAGTTCAGGCGAAAAATTATTTTCAAGTCGTGAGTTACTCCAACAACAATTGCGTCAAAACACACAGTTATCTCAGCAACTCCAGCGCTATCATGAACGCTATGACGTCGCGCAGGATACGCTGTCGCATTTCCTTGAAAAATTCAGTAACCTGAATGTTGCCGTACTGGGTGATATCATTGTTGATGAATATCAGGAATGTCTTGCTATTGGCATGTCACAGGAAGATCCAACGATTGCCGTTAGTCCGTTGGAATCTTTCCGTTATTTAGGTGGAGCCGGCATTGTAGCTGGCCACGCAGCAAGTCTTGGCGCTAAAGTAACGTTTTTTAGTGTATGCGGGCGCGATGAGCACGGCGAGTTTGCCCAGCAAAAACTCAATGAATATGGCATCGAAGCCATCCTTAAATACGACACATCTCGACCAACCACTCACAAATTGCGATACCGGGCAAAAGACAAAACCCTGTTGAGGGTAAATAGCTATCGCAGGCACGATATTGATACGCCGCTAATCAACCAGTTTGTGCAGGCATTTGAAGCAAATGCAGATCATTTCGACATTGTTCTGTTCGCGGATTTCAATTTCGGGCTATTGTGCTCTGCACTGGTAAACCGGATCAGTGACATTTGCCGCTCAAAGAACATCCCCATGGTGGCTGATAGTCAAACCTCTTCACAGGTGGGTGATTTAGGCAAATTTAGCGATTTACTACTTACCACGCCAACCGAAGTGGAAGCCCGTCAAACCATGCAGGACGACAGCAACGGGTTAATTGAGGTATCCAAAGATCTGGTGGAAAAACTCAACGCACAAAACCTGATGGTGACACTGGGTGGTGAAGGCGTGCTTATTCGCCACATGAATAAGGACGGTCTACTGGAAACCGACAACCTGCCAGCGTTTGCTGACTCTGCCATCGATACAGCAGGCGCTGGTGATGCAATGTTCGTTACCACTGCACTTATGTTAGCCAGTGGGGCCAGTATCTGGCAAGCGGCCTTTGTAGGTAGCGTAAGCTCCTCCATTCAGGTGAGCGTGAGAGGTAACGTACCTATCGCAAAACAAGCAATCTATCGCA
>NZ_JBLBUE010000105.1:0-12137 GCF_047290655.1 Alteromonas sp. AMM-1
GCCTGGAAAGTGCTAAAACGCTGATGCTGGACAGTCCGTTTGATTACGCTAAGCAGGCGCTATTGTGTGTACCCAGGTATTTGCCCGAACCTCATCAGCCTGCCATGCGACAAGCGCTGGTGGACGTGAGTATGCGGTTGGTGAAAGCCAGTAACGGGCGCTGCTTTTTATTGTTTACCAGTCATGCTGCTATGCAGGATGTGGCCGCGGCGTTGCAGGAAAAAATAACGAATCCTATTCTGGTGCAAGGCAGTACATCTAAGCAGGCATTGCTAACTCAGTATTTAGCTGATCCCGAAGCGGTATTGCTGGGAACGGGCGCATTCTGGGAAGGTGTCGATGTACGTGGCGATGATTTAGTCTGCGTGCTCATCGACAAATTGCCTTTTGCCGCACCAGACGATCCCTTGTTGCAAGCGCGGCTGGAAGACTGCAAAAAAAATGGCGGAAATCCATTCGGCAGTATACAAATACCGCAAGCGGTGATCACGCTTAAGCAAGGTGCGGGAAGATTGATCAGGGACCCAGAGGACGTTGGCGTGCTGGTAATTTGTGATAACCGTTTGGTGACCAAGCCCTACGCACAGACCTTTTTAGGCAGCTTACCGCCGATGAAGCGCACGCGGGATCTCAGCGAAGTAGAATCCTTTTTAGTGAATACTCAACAACGTCAGAGTGACGTAAAGAAGACCAAGTCATGAATATCTTAGCAATAGATACGGCCACCGAAGCCTGTTCGGTGGCATTACAATTCAACAATAGAATCTATACTCGTTACGAAGTTTGCCCGCAACAACACAGTCAGAAAATTCTGATCATGATAGAAGAGGTCATGAATGAGGCAGGGGCTACGTTAAACGAACTTCAGGTGTTGGGTTTTGGCCGAGGCCCCGGCAGCTTTACCGGCGTGCGTATTGCTACAGGTATCATTCAGGGGCTGGCATTAGGGTCTGGATTACCGGTTGTGGGGGTTAGTACACTGCAAGCCATGGCACAACAGGTAATAGCAAGCCAGGCTGTGGAGAATGTGGCAGTGGCTATCGATGCGCGTATGGGGGAAGTGTATTTTGCGCGTTTTCAAAATAAACAAGGTCTGGCCGTAGCGGATGGCGATGAGCAGGTGCTTTCTCCTGTGCAGGCTGCAACACTAACAACAGCCTCGGATACAGGTTTTGCCGGCACAGGTTGGCAGGCTTATCCTGAACTGGCAGCTGCAGCAGGCAATATTAATGTTAGCGTGTCATATCCTTACGCCAGGCACATGCTTCCTTTGGCAGAGCAGGCTTTTCTTCGCAACGAGTTTACGTCTGCGGAGTCTGTGTCACCCGTGTATTTACGCGATACTGTGACCTGGAAAAAGCTACCTGGCAGAGAATAGCTACGAATTTAGGGCGCTTTTAGCCTTGTTGTTGAAACGTAATACTCACAACAACTAACTAATGATATAGGCTGAACTTACAGGATTAATTCGGGCAGTGTATCGGGAGGTAAAAATAAACTAGCGACCTGCAATTTCCGACAAACATGCATTATCTGCGGTATCGCAAAGTACCCCTAATGTCTCTGTATCTGTTTCAATAATATCTGTTTGTAAAAGATTAGAAACAACGTCTTTTATTAAAGGCTTATGGATTAACGCCATCATTTCAAGGTGGTTTAAGCCGTTGTATGTGTTTAATTGTACATGTTTTAAATGTATATCTTTCCAATCGGATGCTGGTGTTACCCTGTCATCAATAGAAGCGTAAATGTATGTCGGTACTGTGGTCGATTTGAGTCTGCGTATTATGTCTATGTCTTGAGCATCTGCATTTGAATTTTCGTATACTTTTTGAACGGCCTCTTCCACATCTACTTGTGATATGAATTTGGAATAAAATTTTTCTTTGTGCAGTATATCCCAAATAGCGATTGTCGAGTGTTCAAAGTTAGTCATTGGCGCAACCAAATGCAGGTGGGCGTTGTCAACTTTCTCTGAAACAGCTTGGGCTGCAACAGCGCCCATCGAAAAGCCTATTAGGTGAACTTGGTTTGGCTTATTTTTCTCAATGTATGAAACAACTGGCGAAACATAATCTAAGCCGAATTGAAACGACTCAGATTTATCCGCACTTTGAATTACGATCACTTCTGCGCCACTAATGTTTTGTAGCCACTGTTGATGCATATAAATGATTTCGCTTGGCTGACTGTATCCCAAGAATATAAAAATAAGATTTCTATTATCAGAATTGGAATTTGCCAAGTCGGCATTTCTTAGTGTGAAAAGCCACTTTTTGCGGTTTTCATTTATTTCGAAGTTAAACGACAATGTCATGTTGTGAACTTCTGAGTTATTGAGTTTTTGGCCTTTAATGCAATGTGAGTCGTTATCACATAAATCAACTAACACAATATGTTTAGCAATATTGCCTGACACTTCAGGTGTATTGGAAGATACGATTTTATTAGCAATAAAAGTCGAACAACCGCTAAGAAAAAACGTAAAGAAGATAGATATGTACAACTTCATTTTGCCAACTTTCACTCCATTGAATATACAGGTTTACCAATTAATCTATAACGATGTAAGAGTTCAGGTAAATAAAATCAGACAGTTATCTAAATTGCGTGATTAGGGATGTCAAACTTCTTACTGGTGCTGGGTATGACAGGTTTTTACTTTCTACATACGCTATTCAAATTTCCTTGTGTTTATCCAGCTTGCCGTCCATTAAATACTTCACGCGACTCAAAGAGCCACGTTTCTTAAAGATAGGCTTAAAAATTGCAGAGCAATCCGGACGTAAGGGAAAGTGTCAGAGTTTTGCTGGCACTTTTTAGTTTCAAGCACATTCGGAACATCGGCATACTCTGTTAAATGGATATTCGTCAGACTTCCAATATACCTGTCATTGATCGCAGCGACAACCGGCCCAAGCCGGTAAAGCACGTTGTACCTGAAACAGAACAAGTCACAGAGCAAAATAAACGCGCGGTAGTGATTAGCGGCGATGAAGTTTCTTATGCCAAAGCCGACGCATTTCGTACCAAGGCGGGTTATGATAAACCCGCTCCACAGGCAGAGCAGGCTGTGCGGGAGTATCTGAGTTTTGAGCGTGAAACTAAACGCGATTCTGTTCGTCAAATAATGGGCGTAGATATTTACGCTTAATGTCTCCTGATTTAACAAAAATTTCACATTAAAACCAAACGGTGAGTTCAGCTTCCATTCAGGCAACTTTCAGATAATATTAACAAAGCGTGTGACATTTCAGCTTTGACGAAGCCGTACACGCCAAAGTGATCGAGAATGGACCCGTTTGGGTTTTAACAGGGAAGGGTAACGAAGGCTAACAGTGTTGTACTGATTTGCTGTGGACACATTGAGCACAGTGTCAGCGCTGATTTAACTTTTATACATGCCAGACGTCATGGATTTATCAGGTATTTCCCTTATCATTCGTTTCAAATACAAGGGGTGTTTTATGTTTTATCGTGCACTGATCATTGCAGCCGTTTTAAGTCTCTCGGGCTGTGCCATCGTTCCTGATCCAATTAAAGTCGCTGACGACAAAGCGCTGGTAGGTTATTCCAAAGCCGTTGTCGCTGGCGATGGCGTAATTGGCCAACAGGCGCGTTGGGGCGGCATCATTACCAGTGTGGAAAATAAAGACAACAAAACCACCATCGAAATGGTGTACTTTCCGCTGAATCATTACGCAAAGCCCATCACAACCGAGCAAACACCCGGACGATTCAAGGCGGTAATAAACAATTTTGTTGATCCTATTATGTTTGCAGAAGGCCGGTTGGCCACTTTTGTTGGTACGGTTTCGCAACCACTGGCTGGCATGGTAGGCGAGCAGCCTTATATGTTCCCTGCCATATTGGTAGAAGACTATCATTTGTGGCGCGACCAGCAGTTATACAATACCAATTCGGTATTCTTTGATTTTTATGGTGGCTGGTATTCTCCTTTTTACCCGCGCTACTGGGGGCCTTGGGGCCTTTACCATCCAGGATACAGAAGCGGGTTCAGTTTATATCACTACACTCAGAGCCGTTATCACCCCGCAAGAAATGGGCAGGATGACGGTGGAAAGAGTAAGCCCGCACCGCGCACCTACCGTGGCAATAATGGCGAACCGTCTGCTACCTTGCGGGTTCAGCCTCGCGAGCCTGGCAATGTTGTTCGACCAGCCAAGCAACAATAACGGAAAGAGTATGCCGCTTCGCAGGCCAATCTATACCGGTTATAAATAAACAGGCGGCAATTATTTGCCGCCTGTTTTACTTATTGCACCACATCAACACATCAGTACCCTCCCTAGTGTGATGTTTGTTACACTCGGAACAGAGCAACATAATCAGGATCATTTGTTATGCAAGCATGGCAATTCGCTTTGTCTCAAGGTGAACTTCATGGGTTAACTAATAACGGGAAGGGGCCAGTAATGCTGGGGCTGCATGGATTTTTGGATAATGCAGAAAGTCTGGCGTGTCTATTCCCGTATTTCGATAATTATCAATTTATTGCTATCGATCTGCCGGGTCATGGTAAAAGCTACCACCGCCCGCTAGGAGCGAATTACCATCAACTTGATTTTATTCAGGATATCCATGAGTTGATAGAAGCCAATAACTGGCAGGATATCATTCTAATTGGTCACTCATTGGGCGGCATTTTAGCTACCATCTACGCAGGCGTATTCCCTGAACGCGTAGTAAAAGTGGTGTCTATTGATGCCTGTGGCCCTCTAACCATGGAAGCGGATACTAGTGCATCTCAGGTTCGGGAGTCAGTATTAAGCCGACTGCCGAAGCAAAGCAGCAGCTCAGGCTCACGGCCGGTTGATATCGACGCCGCTGTGGCGGCACGTTGCAAAATTAGCGACATTAATGCTGAACATGCACGTGCGATTATAATGCGTAATATTAAGTGCAACGATGAAGGCGAATTTGTGTGGGGAAGTGACCCCAGATTGCGCACAAAATCTACGCTTCGGCTTACTGAATCACAGGCACAGAATTTGATGGAAGCAATTCGTTGCCCGGTCTGGTTTGGCGGCGCTACCGACAGTTTTAAGCACCTCGAAACAATTTATCCAAAACGGAAAATATGGTGGAAAAACAGTCAGATTGAACTATTCTCAGGAGGACATCATTTTCATATGATTAATCCTTCAGCAGTTAGCACTGCAATTCGCAGCTTTGTTGAGGAAATGTAAACAACGTCATTTATCTTTTCGCGAACATCCGATACTATTAAAACAAATCGGACCAGTTTTGAGCGTATGCCGAGGCTGATGCGTGGACTTGTGTGAACAATCATCGTCAAAGTAGAGTTGACAGGAGAGGTTGGTGGAAAAAAACTGGCTTAAGCATTACGACCCAAGAGTAACCCCGGAAATCGACCCGGATCGTTACGCTTCAATCGTTGATATTCTTGACGAATCGGTTGCCCAGTATGGCGATAAGACCGCCTATATCAATATGGGGCAGGAAATGAGCTTTGCCGAGCTCGATATGCACTCTAAGCATTTTGCGGCTTATTTGCAGCACAACGGGTTTGAGCAGGGTGATGCTGTCGCCATAATGATGCCTAATTTACTGCAATATCCGGTGGCGATGTTTGGTATTTTACGTGCTGGTATGACGGTAGTGAACGTGAATCCCCTATACACCGCGCGTGAGTTGAAACACCAGCTTAACGACAGCGGCGCCAAAGGCATTGTTATTGTAGATAACTTCGCTCACACCCTGGAAAAGGTCGTTGCCGAAACGGGCATCAAAGATGTACTAATTACCTCTCTGGGTGACATGTTACCGGCACCTAAACGCTGGGTTGTGAATTTTGTAGTGAAGCGGGTTAAAAAAATGGTGCCCGATTACAACCTGCCGACTGCAAGACCCTTCATGGGTGCACTGCATGCGGGCAGGCATTTAGGGTACCAGAAAGTTGAGATCAGCAACGAAAGCCTGGCATTTTTGCAATACACCGGTGGTACAACGGGTGTGTCTAAAGGGGCTATGCTTACGCACCGCAACATGATTGCCAACTTAGAGCAGGTGTCTGGCATTCTGGCCACGGTGATTACACCCGGTAAAGACCTGGTTGTAACAGCGTTGCCGCTCTATCACATCTTCGCGCTTACCGCGAATTGCTTACTGTTTTTGAAATTTGGCTGTCCGAACCTGTTGATCACTAATCCACGGGATATGCCTGGTTTTGTGAAAGAACTTAGCAAATATCCGTTTGTAATTTTACCCGGCGTAAATACGCTGTTTAATGGGTTACTTAATACCCCTGGATTCAGTGACCTCGACTTCACCAACTTCAAGTTTGGTTTGGGCGGTGGTATGGCTGTACAGCGCCCGGTTGCAGAACGCTGGCAAAAGGTTACAGGCACCGTGCTACTGGAAGGCTACGGATTAACCGAATGCGCGCCGGTGGTTACCGTTAACCCTCCACAATTAGAAGCGTACAAAGGGTCAATAGGTATGCCGGTACCGTCTACCGATATCATGCTGGTAGATGAGAATGGCAACGAAGTGGCCCCCGGAGAGTCGGGCGAAATGTGGGTAAAAGGACCGCAGGTAATGAAAGGGTATTACAAGCGGCCTGAAGCAACCGATGAAATTATTCACAACGGTTGGTTAGCTACAGGTGATATCGCCCGGGCCGATGAAGATGGTTACTTCTACATTGTAGATCGCAAGAAAGACATGATTTTGGTTTCCGGTTTTAATGTGTTCCCTAACGAAATCGAAGAAGTTGCTGCTATGCACGAAGCTGTTCTGGAGGCCGCCGCAGTAGGTGTGCCACATGAGGTCAGCGGTGAAGTGGTGAAACTTTTTATCGTTCGTAAAGATAATTCACTCACAGCCGAAGCAGTGATTGCACATTGTCGTACACATCTTACTGGCTACAAGGTGCCTAAACACGTAGAATTCAAAGAAGAATTACCTAAAACTAACGTCGGTAAAATTCTGCGTCGGGAGCTTAGAAAATAAGCAGCACCCCAACCTGAATAAAGCCGGCGCAACGCCGGCTTTATTATTTATGGATTATATCTTTATACAGGATCAGGAAACCCTTGATTTAGTGTGTGCCAGGGCAGCGCGTCATCGCGCCATTGCTATTGATACCGAATTTGTACGCACGCGCACACTGGCTCCTGCATTGGGTCTGGTGCAATTGTTCGATGGACATCAATTGGCGCTAATCGATCCTCTGGCCATAGACGACCTGAGCTCGCTAACCAATTTGTTGGTTAATCCTCATGTTATTAAGGTATTGCATTCCTGTTCGGAAGATTTAGAAGCTTTTTTAGCAAGCTTCTCTTTGGTACCTACGCCTATTTTTGATACCCAGTTTGCAGCAGGACTACTGGGGCTGGGAACAACCATGGGGTACGGGCGCATGATTGAGATGCTGCTGGAAATTACATTGGAAAAAGGCGAATCGCGCACCGACTGGCTGGCCAGACCGCTGTCTGACAGCCAATGCCGCTACGCAGCTGACGATGTACTTTACTTGCTCCCTGCATTTGAGCAACTCTATGACATGGTGGTAGCCAGAGGGAAACTGGATTGGGTGTTTTCGGAATCTGCCGCGTTGGCAGATAAAAAGAAAGCAAACATACCAGCCCAATTCGCCTATCTGCAAATCAACAATGCCTGGAAATTATCATCGCAGCAGTTAACTGTGTTAAAGCATCTGGCAGCATGGCGTTTAACCCGCGCCCAGCAAAAAGACATGGCACTGAATTTTGTATTCAAGGAAGCGCACTTATTCGAATTGGCTTTGCGTATGCCACAGTCTAAAAATGCATTGTCGCGCATACACTGCTTAACGCCACAGGAGCGCCGTTTAAGACCAGAAATTTTGCTGGATGTAATTCAGAATGGATTAGACGAATTCGACAATACAGCGCCGGAAGAT
The DNA here is from genome assembly GCF_047290655.1 of Alteromonas sp. AMM-1. Lineage (NCBI taxonomy): Bacteria > Pseudomonadati > Pseudomonadota > Gammaproteobacteria > Alteromonadales > Alteromonadaceae > Alteromonas > Alteromonas sp. AMM-1. The sequence continues at coordinate 7,928 of NZ_JBLBUE010000105.1, forward strand.
CATATTCCACGTATTTTAAGACTGATTGATTTTCCACAATACAAACAAACGCTGGCAAGATTTAAACACGCTACAGCCGAAATAGCAGTAGAACATGGCGTGAGTGAAGAAGTCATTGCCTCTAAAAAGCAACTCAACCAACTGCTAAAATGGCATTGGTTTGACATTGACGAATGCCGGGTGCAGGGATTAAAGCCTGATGTATTAACCGGTTGGCGTGCAGCGTATTTTGAACCTGTCGTAAAGGCAGTTCTACATTCAAACAAATAGGTAAGACATGTTATTAGCAGTATACAAAACCGCAAAAAAAGCAGGCATGTACCTGTATGTGGCTAAAAAAGATGATTTCTCCGCAGTGCCAGAGGCGCTGATGAGCCAGTTTGGCAGACCTCAGCTAGTGATGATGTTGCCATTATCAAAGCGAGAGGCGCTTGGCGGCGTAGATAAGAGCAAATTAATTGACGCCATAAACGACAAAGGCTTTTATTTACAAATGCCACCAAAAGAAGAAAACCTGCTTGAAGTGCACCGGGAAAGCCTGGGGTTAGACAGTAAACCTTCACAAGCCTGAAAATAAACACATGAAAATAATTAAACATCTAACAGCGGCGATGTGTACTTTGCTGATGTCAGTGGGTAGTTACGCGGCCGACAGTAAAGACGCCGAATTCGACCTCTATAAAGAAACGCTAAAGCAGGAAGCTGTTGCACAAGGATTTGGCAAACAGTTTGTTGACAACGTATTTGCTACCGTATTCTATCGCCCGACGGTAGTAAAAGCCGACAATAACCAGCCTGAAACAAAAATTACCCTGGATAAATATTTAACCACCCGGGTGCCAGACTGGAAGGTACAGCAAGCCATTACGTTAATGGAAGAGAATAAGGTGCTGCTTACCCAAATTGGACAGCAATACGGCGTACAGCCAAGATTTATTGTGGCGCTGTGGGGTAACGAGTCTAATTTTGGGAAAATTCAGGGTAGTCACCCTGTATTGTCGGCATTGGCGTCGCTGGCGTTTGAGGGCCGTCGCGAGGATATGTTTAAAAAGCAATTAATGGCCGCGCTGACTATCCTGCAGGAAGGCCATGTGGCTCTGAAAGATTTTAACGGCTCCTGGGCTGGCGCTATGGGGCAAAGCCAGTTTATGCCAACGTCATTTTTACACTACGCAGTAGACTATGACGGCGACGGTAAGAAAGATATCTGGAGTACGCCTGCAGACGTGTTTGCCTCTATCGCCAATTTCCTGTCTTCTGAAGGCTGGCAGAATGAGGGGACCTGGGGACGCCAGGTGTCAGTAATCAATAACTTTGATTTTGCGCTGGCGGGATTAGAAAAAGAAAAGTTCAAACCACTGTCGTACTGGCAGGCGCAAGGCGTTCGACGCTACGATGGGAAAGATTTGCCAGACGTAGACATTAACGCATCGCTTATCATGCCCGACGGAGAGAAGGGCCGGTTATATTTGGTATACCATAATTTTCATACCTTGATGAAGTGGAACCGCAGCAGCTATTTTGGGGTTTCGGTAAGTTATTTGTCAGAACGAATTAAGCGGGGTCACTAATGTATCAACACCTGAATTTGCAAGGATTACCGTTTGGCTTGCCTGCTGGCAAAGTCGTCTGTGTGGGGCGCAATTATCTTGATCATATTAAGGAACTCAACAATGATGTGCCTGCCGAACCACTGTTGTTTTTAAAGCCAGCCACGTCGTTGTGTTCGGTTACTGAACCGGTGGTTATTCCAACTCATCTGGGGGCTTGTCACAATGAACTTGAAGTCGCTGTTCTGATTGGACAAACACTTACGCGTGCAACGCCTGCACTGGCAACGGCTGCGATTGCAGGCGTAGGGCTTGCTCTTGATCTCACGCTTCGCGATGTTCAGGATAAGCTAAAGTCTGATGGACATCCGTGGGAACGGGCAAAAGCATTCGACAAAGCGTGTCCGGTAAGTGCTTTTGCACTAGCGAATGAGGTTGCTGATTTACAGGATCTCACTTTTACGCTCACTGTGAATGGTGAAGTAAAACAACAGGGCAACACCAGTATGATGATGCGGGATATTCAATCGCTTCTGGTAGCCATTTCTGAGGTATTTACGCTTGAGCCCGGTGATATTGTATTAACTGGCACACCAAAAGGCGTGGGGCCGCTACAACCGCAAGACTCACTAACGCTGAGTATGTCGCCTTGGTTTAACATTGAAACCCGGGTGGTAGGAGCCTGATATGGAACGCTTTTGGGAATCCAAATCACTGGATGAAATGAATCAGGCTGAGTGGGAATCCATTTGCGATGGTTGCGCTAAATGTTGTTTGCACAAGTTTATAGACGATGATTCAGTCACCGAAGCAGAATCCACTGCGCATATTCAGGCCGGCGAAGTGATTCACTTTACCAATATAGCCTGCGATTTACTGAATACAAAAACCTGCAGTTGTACACAATATGCCAGGCGCACCGAGTTCGTGCCTGATTGTGTAAAGCTCACCCGGGAAAACCTCAAAGAAATCTTTTTTATGCCACCCAGTTGCAGCTATCGCCGTTTGCACGAGGGTAGAGGATTACCCAGTTGGCATCCCTTGCTCAATCGCGGTAAAAAGACAGCCATGCACAAGGCGGGTATGTCTGTGAGGGGGAAAACCGTACCTGAGAGCGACGCTGACTTAGACAACTTTGAAGACTACATTGCCATTTGGCCGCTGGAAGATCTCGAATAACGCAGACTACGCAACGCTATATCAGAATGCTGAATAACAAAGCATCCTCGCCAAATACGCGGCGCCGACACAATCCTTCCTGTTGAGCACCCAGTGCCTTCGCCAGTTTTATGCTGGCGATGTTGTCGGGGAGTGTCAGATATTCCAACCGATTGAGTTTTAACGGGTGGGTCGCCAGATCAATCAGGCGTTGACAAAGTGTAAACGCAACCCCTTTTCCTCTGGCCTCCGGAATTAACCATAACCCCAAATTCGCATTGCGATGAACAGGGTGAATGTAATTCAGAATACCCATGCCCAGGCATTGCTGCTGCCAAATCAACAAATAGCAAACACCGTAGCCAATATCGCGTTGTTTCTCTAATGCATCCAATAGCAGTTTAGCGGTGCGTGGCGTAGTAGGTACCAGGCTGTTACCCATCCAGGGTTTAACTGAATCAAATGCCAGCTTACCAGCTTGCGCAACGCATTCTGCGTACTTACTGTTTGCGCGGATCAAATGAATTTGCCCCGCATCGGTACGGATCGGGGCAAGGCGAACAGGAACGGTACTGAGGTCTATCAAAAGGCTTTCTTGTCGATTAAACGCGCACTAAGCACCAAGGCAAACACCACAAAATAGGCTGCAAAGATAATCTGCATCCAGTGGGCCATACCCATTGACAAGAACTGCCAGCTGTTTTCCAAACAATCACCTGGCGCAGCAAATACAGAAGGCAACCATTCGTGCAGCGGTGCCCAGCTTGGGAAGTTAGGGAAAATCTCGCAACTGGCAAAGAAAGGATCATCAGCCTCGATAATTTCAACGTGCTCAGAAGCAATCAAATAGCCCTGAACCGCGCTATATGCCCAAAGGCCAAGTGCCAGGAAGCGGGTAACCGCTTTGTTGAACACTACTACCAGCAATCCGGCCAGTACAATGCCCCACATGGCAGTTCGCTGATAAATACACATAATACAGGGGGCAAGACCCATGACATGTTGAAAATACAGCGCTGTGCATTCCAGTCCAAAAGACGTTAAAAATAACACCAGCCAGGCAGAGCGTTGCTCTGCCCACTGGCTCAATCCATGGATAAACTTCATCCTACATTATGCTCCTAGTGCCCACTGTTCGCTGATGGTAAGGCAGAATGGTGTTCAATCAGGTGCATGTCGTATAACCACTGTGTTGTATCTGCCAGACCGATATAGGTTGCGCCAAGACCTACAAATGTCAGCACAATAGTGTAAGGCAGCGCCATTACCACCATTCGGCCATAGGATAAACGCAACAACGGGGCAATAGCGGAGGTCAACAGGAACAAAAATGCAGCCTGACCGTTAGGTGTCGCAACGCTTGGCAGGTTAGTTCCGGTATTAATGGCCACTGCTAACAGGTCGAATTGATCGCGGGTGATCTGACCTTGCTGCAGGGCTGTAGTCACTTCGGTGATATACACGGAGCCTACGAATACGTTATCACTTACCATGGATAACAC